>CAZNSL010000238.1:0-7796 GCA_964574975.1 uncultured Alcaligenaceae bacterium
GTGAGCGCCCCGTGTGCTTCCCGAACACGGGGCGCTCACGCGACCCAGCTCGCCGGGGACTGCAACGACGCACGTCCTTTGCCAATTCGTGTCACACGCTGCGCAATTCCCCTGGTAGCCCTCAACCCCTCACAGAGGAGTGTCAGCCGTGACCGTCTCCCGATTCCTCCCCACCGGGTTGCTGCTGCTGTCGGTCGCTCCGGCCTGGGCGCAGCCGATTTACTCCCAGGACTTCAACAACCAGAACGATGCCGGGCTAACCCGCTACGACCCGTTGGGCGGGGTTCCCGGCGGCACCCCAACGTCGTACACCTTCCCGCAGCTCAGCCCTGGAAACTTCGGCTACCGCATCCAGGTGCCGTCCTCGCCGAACCCAGGTGTGTTTGGCCCGGCCCGTGCTGGCGCTGCCCGCGTCGACCCCATCCTCACCGACTTTCGGGTTTCCGTCGATCTCGTCGACTGGGACAACACGACGGACCAGGGGTTCGGCATCGGTGCCCGCGGACGGGAGTTGGCGATCGGCCAATTCGACGGCTACTATCTCGGTTACTACACGATTGCGACATCGGGGCCCGGCATCAACATTAACCGCATCGACAACGAGCTGGGCACGCAGATCACCCCGCCAGGGCAAGGGGCCGTCTCGCTCACGCCGGGCCACGGGTATCGACTCGTCTTCACCGGCGTCGGGGCGCTGCTGACCGGGCAGGTCTTCGATTTGGCGGACCTGTCCACGCCGCTGGCATCGGTCTCGGCGACGGACGCGGCCTTTGCCTCGGGTTTCACGGGCCTAATCGCCAACGCCAACCAGATATCCGGCCCCACCGCCTTTGCCGACGTTACGTTCGACAACTTCGCGGTAGCGGTGCCGGAGCCAGGGTCGTTGGCGCTGCTGAGTATTGTGGCAGTGGTTGGCCCGATTGTCGGCCGGTGGCGGCGCAGGGCCGTTGCGGCGGCCGCAGCTACCCCGAGCAAACGGGATGCCACCGGAAATGACGGCCCACCTCGACGGCTTCAGTGAGCGGCCCGAATGGGCGACCCGCCTTCGGGCAAGTTGTAGAACGCAACGGCCAGGATGATGTACAGCCCCAGCAACATCACACCCTCCATCCAGTGCGTTTCGCCGTCCTGACAGACCAGCGCCAGGATGCCCACGGCGAGGAGGACCGCGATGATCTCCAGCGGCGTGAAGTGCAGGTCCAGCGGGTCCGAATGGCCCATGAGCATGCTGGCAAAGACCAGGGCCGGGGCCACGAATAGCGCGATCTGCAAACTGCTGCCCAGGGCGATGTGAACGGCCAGGTCCATCTTGTTCTTCGTCGCCACCAGCACCGCCGTCGAGTGCTCGGCGGCGTTGCCGATCACCGCCACCACGCTCTCGGGGGTGTAGTCGTGGTTCTGGGCCAGCGCGTGCGCGGCGTGTTCCACCGATCCGACCATGATTTCGCCCATCCACGCGCCGCCGGCCGTCGCCTGCTGGAGGTCGTTGCTCGAGGCGGCTCGGGTCCACTCCGGCTGATGCGCGGCGGTCGTGGACTGCTCCGTCTCCGCGACCCCGAACAGATGCTGGTGCGTTCCCAGCGAGAAGACCAGGCTGAGGAGATAAACCACCGCCAGGATGACGGCAATCTCTTCGCTCAGGAACTCGACGCGGTCCAGGTCCGCGGGCGTACGGCCCGTTCCGGTGAAGAGCAGGTAGTAGTAGAGCGTCGGCATCAGCAGGCCGGCGGACGCCACCGCCAGCATGGTCGCACCCATGCCGGCGGCCGTGCGGTTGAACTCCTGCCGCCGGAAGTACAGGCCGCCGCACACGATCGCCAACCCTAGCACCAACAGCGCGTTGCCGATGATCGAGCCGGTGATGGACGCCTTGACCAACGGGTACATCGCCGGCCCGCGCCACAACAGCAACAGCGCGATGATCAGTTCGGCGGCGTTGCCGAAGGTTGCGTTGAGCAATCCGCCGATCCCCGCGCCCAGCGTCTCGGCCAGGTTCTCCGTCGCCCGGCCCATCAGTCCGGCCAAGGGCACGATCGCTAGTCCCGAGGCCAGGAACACCCACAAACCTCCGACCCCGGCGAACGACAGCGCGGCCGCCACCGGCACCGCCACGAGCAGCCAGTACAGCGGCTCCGCGACCAGTTGGCGCAACGCGGTGCCGAGGCCCGCGGGCGCGGCGGTGTCGGTTTTCGCTTCGGCCATGATCGGAACCCTCGTGCGACGGAACGCGCCTCAACTCTGCTTCCGTACTTCGGCCGGGCCGGCGCCGCGCGACAGGTTGCGGGCCGTGTTCACCAGTCCGACGTGCGAAAACGCCTGCGGGAAGTTGCCCACCAGCCGCCGGGCGACCGGGTCGTACTCCTCGGACAATAGACCGACATCGTTCCGCAAATCGAGGAGCCGCTCGAAGAGCCGGCGGGCATCGTCGTGTCGCCCCAACAATGCGAAGTTGTCGGCCAGCCAGAAGGAACACGCCAGGAAAGCGCCCTCACCGGGTGGCAGGCCATCGACATCGACCCTCGTGGGATAGCGAGCCACGAAACCATCCGTCGTCAGGTGGCGCTCGATGGCTTCCACCGTGCCGCGCACCCGCGGATCGCTCGGCGGCAGGAAGCCCACCAGGGGGATCATTAGGAGGCTGGCGTCCAATTGGCGAGAGCCGTAGGACTGCACGAACGCGCCGCGCTCGGAGTGATAGCCCTCGCGGCAGACCTCGTCGTGGATCGTCGTCCGCAGGGCGCGCCAGCGCTCGACGGGGCCATCGAGACCGAAGTTCTCGACGCCCTTGATGGCGCGGTCGATCGCGACCCAGGCCATGACCTTCGAGTGCGTGAAGTGTCGTCGCGGCCCTCGGACCTCCCAGATGCCCTCGTCCGGCTGGTCCCAGTTCGATTCGAGAAAGTCGAGCAGCGCCCGCTCCAACCCCCACGCGCCGACCTCCGGGTCCAGGCCGGCCCGGCGGCACTGGTACAGCATGTCGGCGACTTCGCCGTACACGTCGAGCTGAAACTGGTTCGCCGCGGCGTTGCCGACGCGAACCGGCCGCGCCCCCTCGTAGCCGGGGAGCCAGTCCACTTCCCACTCGGGCAGCCGCCGCTCGCCGGCCAGGCCGTACAGGATGTGCATCTGCGCCGGATCGCCGGCCACGGCCCGCAACAACCACTCGCGCCAGGCTGCAGCCTCGTCGCGGTAGCCCGCCAACAGCAGGGAGTACAGGGTGAACGTCGCGTCGCGCAGCCAGCAATAGCGGTAGTCCCAGTTGCGGACGCCACCCAACTGCTCCGGCAGCGAGGTCGTCGCCGCGGCCACGAGACCGCCGGTCGGCGCGTAGGTGAGCGCCTTGAGGGTAATGAGCGAACGCACGACGGCATCGCTCCAGTCGCCGGCGGTGATGCAGCGGCCCGACCAGTCTCGCCACCATTGCTCCGTGTCCGCCATCGCCGCGTCCGCGTCGATCGGCGGCGGGATCGGCTCGTGCGATGGGTGCCAGGTGAGAACGAACGGCACCCGTTGCCCGTCCGACACCGTGAAGTCGGCCACCGTGGTCAGGTTTTCGCCGCGCAGCGGCACACCGGTGCGCAGGTGCAACATGTCGGGACCGACGATCGCGCGAATGCCCTCGGCTTCGCGGCGCACCCACGGCACGGCCGACCCGTAGTCGAACCGGATCACCAGCTCCATGCGCATGTGCACCTGGCCGCGCCGACCCTCAACCACGCGCACCAGGTCGGGAGCCTGGCCGCGCGGCGGCATGCCGTCGATCAGCGCGACCGCGCCGTCGTCGGTCTCGAACACCGTTTCCAGTACGAGCGTGCCGTCCCGGTAGCGGCGACGAACCTGGCGCACCTCGCCAGCCGGGGCCAACAACCAGCGGCCGTGTTCGGGCGTGCCCAGCAGCGCGGCGAAGCACGCCCCCGAATCGAACCGCGGCAGACACAGCCAGTCGATGGAGCCATCGCGCCCCACCAGGGCGGCCGTCTGGCAGTCGCCGATCAGCGCATAGTCCTCGATTCGCGACGGCATCGGTCTCGCCTTTCCCATCGGAATCGTTCGTCGAAACCCAACGCCTCAGCGAACGTCGCGCGGGAGGCTCCCAGGTTCGGTCGCCAGCATGTGTTCGATGACGCGAACCTTCGGCCCGATGAACAGCACGTTCGGAATCAGAATCTCCTCGCGGTCGGCCCCGTAGGGCTTGACGATCATGTCGCCGGCCCCAAAGGCGAACAGCCAGTGGCGAAAGACATCGTCGCGGTGCTCGACGAGGATCATATTGTCCGTGTCGAAGCTCTTCGCCTCCGCGCCCAATACGAACTCGTGCGTGACCTGCCCCGGCTTGAAGCGCCAGTAGCTCATGCGGTCGAACACGAACACGGTTAACAGCCAGACGATCAGCACGAGCGTCGAGAGCCAGAAATAGGCTCCGAGGTTCAGGTAGATCTTCAGGTTGCCGAACCAGGCCAGGATCGATTCCCACCAGTCGAGGTAGGCCAGTAGCACCGTCACCAGGACGATCGATACGATGGTCAGCGCCGACGCCAGGCCGCGTTCGGTCGTGTTAGTCGCCACGACGACCAAGAACAGCGTGAGGAAGAAGATGACCCCGAGGTTGCTGCTAGGGTAGAACCAGTTGCGGGTCGCCCCGATTTGGATCGGCTCGCCCTGCCAGTACGTCAGCGCCGCCATGACGTAGCCGACGACCCAGACCGGCCACCAGTAGAGCAGGGCGGAATGGCTGATGACCACGATTTCCCGGTAGTTCAACGCCGGCGGATTGGGACGCTCCTGGACAGCCTGAGCGGTCATCGGCTGCGGCGGCAATCCCGCGGCCGGAACGGACTGGCCGCCGTTGGTGGGGGAGTTCGATTCCATGACTATCCTCGGTCCTCAACGACAACACGAAAGTCGCGGCCTTCCCAATGGCCGGCCGCGGGCCAGTAAAAGGTAAAGACCACCGAAGCACCGGGCTTCAGCCCCTGTGTGGGCAGGTCGGCGACCCGAACGCCGAGACCGGTGTCGCGGGCCTCGACCTCGTTGGCCGTCTGCCACTCGTCGACGCTCCAGCGGACGACGGCGGGCACCATCACTTCCAGTCGCAACGTCCGACCGGCCGGCAGAGCGCGTCGCTCCTGCTGGAAGCGCCAGACGGCGTGGGGCAAGCCTTGTTTCTCGACGAGATACCGCTGCACGGTTTGCGGCGGCCGGTCGAAGACCCGACCGTCGTGCAGCGAGCGGCGCAGCTTGACGTACTCGGCGTGCGCCCAGACCAGCGGCATCACCGAGCCAGAGGGCCGACCGAAGTACAGCTCGCGCTCGGGAATGTCGCGGGTGTCCCAGACCTGTTCGGGAAGCATCCCGCTTTCGTTGGCGAAGCCTTCCAAGGCCCGCAGCAGCGTCTCGGCCTCGTCCACGTGGCCAGCCGCCAACTCGTAGTGGGCGCGCTCGCCGGTGAGCAACGGCCAGGCGCGGCCGATGCCGGTGCCGTCGAAGGGCGAGCCGTCGGCGCGTTCGCCGTAGCCGTCGTTGCTGTAGCGGTGCCAGCACGGCCCGCGCGGCGTGTCGACTTTCAGGGTTGCGTCGATGACCCGCACGGTGTTGACGATGCGCGGGTCGTCGGCCGCCCGCAGCCCGAACCGCACGAGGCACAGAGCGTCCGGGCTAACCAGGTCGGCGAGGGCAATCCGGCCCTCGCCCGGCGGATGGTTCTTGAGGTCCACGTCGCCGGCCGCGGGCGTTGCCGCGGTCATCTGGTCCGGCCCGGCGAAGCGGACGTAGTAGCCGTCCACCCCTGCCCGGCGCGCCAGGTCCGTGTCCCGAACGTAAATCCAGTCCTCGATGGCATCGTTCCAGGCGTCGGCGGTTTCTCGCAGGTACGTGCCGACCGCACGCTCCCCGTGCCGATCCGCCAGGTCGGCCGCGACGAGAAGGGCGGCGATCTCCACGGCCACGGTGGAGGCGAAGTAACCGGCCTGTTCCTCCCAGCGGTCCATCGGCGAGACCGGGCCGTTGCGGACCAGGTAGCTGGCCGCCTGCCGCACCATGGGCCAGAGGAAGTCAAGGCCGCCTTTGCCCAGTGCTTTCTCGCGGCGAGCCAGGTCCACCAACAGCACGACGAAGGCCGTCTCGTCGAGCTGAATGCCGGTCCACCACGGGCGGCCGTCGAGGAACATGTTCTGGGGCCAATGCCCGTCGGCCTCCTGGGTGACGCGGAGGTAGAACAGGACCCGCCGCGCATCTTCGTGCTGCCGGATGGCCAGCAGCCCGCCGACGGTCTGGCTCATGTCGCGCGGCCAGACCAGGTGGTAGCCCATGTCCCCGTCGCCGTTGGCGAAGCCCCAGGGGATGGCGAGGCTGGCGACGATGCCGCCGGGGAAGGACTTGGCGTGGTGCACGCGCATCACCGCGGCGCTAATGTGATAGAGGTCCTGCGGGTGCTGCCGCGAACCCTCCAGGGGGAGGAGCGCCTTCTGCCATTTGCGCCACGCCTGGACGTACTCCTTGCGGGCGTCCTCGAAACCTTGGAGAAGACCGGCGCGGGCGCGATGGCCCGCCTCGTTGGCGTCGCGGCCAAACCCGACGGCCAGCAGGAATGTGCCGTCGGCGGCGGCGAGATCGATCTCCCCGGTCAGGGCCACGTTGCCGTTCTGCGCCCGCTCGTAGGTCCAGGTCATCTCCTTGTTGCGGGCCACGTCCTGCCAGCCGTCCGACACGCCCACGAACCCGACGGAGCGCTTCCGCCACGGCACGGAGCAAGCCAGGGCCAGGGCAATGCCCTCGCGCTCGGCGAACAACATCGGCACGCCCTTGAAGTCGCCGACCCAGCCGGTATTGCCGGCTCCCTGGTTGCCGAGATGGGGGTTGAGCAGGACGTAAACGGCGTAGTCGGCCGGCCCATGCTGGAGGGCTTGGAAATGCGTTTGCTGGAGGATCGCGGAACGATGCGGGTCGGCGAGGATGAGCTTCTCGACCTTGTAGCGCCCCCGCTTGCAGGTATTCACGACGCGGTAGGCCGGGACGCCCTTGGCCAGATACTCCACCTTGGAGCAAGTGTCGAGCTTTTCCTCGGAGAAGAAGTCGTGCCGGTCGGCCACGAGGAGACCCAGGTCGCGGGTGCAGGCCGTGTCCACGAACGGGAAGTAAACCTCCGTCAGGATGCCGTGGCTGAGGGTGAACCAGACGGAGCTGGCCGTGCTGAGGGCCGTGCCCACGCCGGTCTTGGCGGCCGACGCCCAGCGCGGCGGGATCCCCGGCGCACCGGGCGGAGGTTCGGAGACGACCGCGGCTTCCGGTTGCACGACGCCGGGCATCGGATGCTCCCCTTCCCTCCACGATCTCGCAGGCACTGCACTCGCCCCTCCGCCGCCGGTGGGACTCAACGACGAAATCTGCAAAGCTCATGCCGGCCGTCGGGACCGAGCCACGGGCCGCGTCTGGCACGAGAAGGAACCGGGCGATGGCCAACGGCTTCCGACGGCCCCGGCCCCCGACTCCGAAGCACGCTTCCCAGCCGTGCGCAACGACATTCCACGGGTCCAGCGCCAGGACCGTGCTGATGCCGTAGCCCCGCCAGGCGAGTCGCAGCACGGGTAGCCGCTTCAGCCACGCCGATGGGCCATCGTTTCAGCCGAACTGTATGCCGTTGTCCAGGGCTTCTCGCCATTGAGTTGCCGGTGCCCGCGACCTGTCACCGGCGCGGCGAACCGCTCGTGCACCGCTCGCGGCACGAAGAATGCTGACAGCCAGATTCGACGCCGCACTGGCGCAGACACGCCGCGCGCTCGAGGTGCAAGAGGCGATGA
>CAZNSL010000239.1:0-4369 GCA_964574975.1 uncultured Alcaligenaceae bacterium
TGACCGGATCAAGTCCCCGGCAATAATCTGCGTGGACTTTGATGCGTCGGCCCTGGCACGGAGGTCCATGCGGGGTTAATGCATCCTCACCATCCAAGTCAAACGGTGCTACGAACTATAGCGTGGAGGTTCCACACCACCATTCGCCCCAACGTCATCACGTCCAGGGCGTGCAGGCGCATACCCAGACGATAGGCGTACCCGTTCCTCCAGGCTGCGTGGCTGTACTCATGCAATACGAAATGTAGCAAAAGGGGCACTGCCAACACCAACCGCTGTCGCAATTGGGCGGCGCCCAGTTATCGCAGTGGCCGGGTGGGCCGGCCGCCACGTACCGCGTCGGGGTGAGAAAGACGCCCGCGCCCAGCAGAATGATGGCCACCGTGGCGCAAAGCCTGCGCGTCCAGTCGTGAAGCATCGCTGGAACCTCCTTCGATACTATGGACCTCGGTGCCGTAACCGCTGACGGCACTACCGAACCTGGAAATCGACCGTCAGCCAGACGATTGGCTGGCGCGTCGCGTCGGTCCACACTTCCACGGGGAAACTCGTGCGACCCGCCGTACCGGCGGGTGCCTTGACGCTGACTCGAATTGTGCCGCGTCCGCCCGGAGCGATAGACGGTACGATGTCGGTGATGTGGCACCGGCAGTCGATCGTCCCACCCGCGACGCGCACGGTGGCGTTCGACACGTTGGTGATCGTCACGTCGCGACTGGCGATTTCACCCGCCGCCAACGTGCCGAAGTCGAGGTAATGCGAATCCGCTTGCAGGGCTTCGCCGGCAATGAGCCAGCGGGCTTGCGAATAGCCGCCGGATACCCAAAAGGCGAATGCGAGGACCAATCCGACGACGGTCATACCCGTCATGCGCGACGCCCGATTGGCGTCGGGTAACTGGCCGATAACGGCGGAAAGCGTCGGCCGGATCGACAGCAGTGCGATGACGGCAACGGCATCAATCGCGCAAGCGAGCCACGGGTTCGTTCGGATTGGCCCGAGACAGTTGCACGAGGCCACTCCCTGCCATGCCAGTCGGCCGCTGACGAAGGCGAAGCCTGCGAATGTCGCAAGGGCGAACACCCAAGCGAGCGACCCAGCCACTTCCGATAGGAGCCAAAGGCCGAGAATCAATTCCCATTCGACGACGGCCATGACGACCCACGATTGGGAATACCAACCGCTGTTCGGGATTGGCGAAACCTGCAAGCCGAAGAGCTTGAGAATAGCTGCAACGATGAGTAGCGTCGCCAAAGCGCGTCGGATCGTACTGCGCCCACGACTGCCGGAATCGCTACGAGTTTCGAGAGAAGTTGGTCCCTCGGCTGCCGGGGAGCCGGGGAGCCGGGGAGCCGGGGAGCCGGGGAGCCGGGGAGCCGGGGAGCATACTGTTTGGCGACACGAGCAAACTCCTATGTTGCACGTACTAGAACGTACACAAGTTGGTCTGTCAAGAGAAAAATCGAAAAAAATGCTTCCCAAACGACGCTGCTTACACCACAGAGGCTTTATGCGGCCACGCGCAGCGGCCGGTTTCTGTGGGCGAGCGACGCGGTGAGCGTCTCGAAGGGAAAGTCGCGCAGGAATTGCTGGAAGCGAATCGCCGTCTGACTCAGGTTGACGTAATGGCGGAACGCCTTGGTGAACGGCACCCGTATACGGGGTTGCAATGGGTCGAACTCCCACGGATGCAAGTAGGCCGCGAACGGTTTGCCCGCCGCGTTGAGGCTTGCAAGCGCCCGCCGCGTCCAGGCGTATGGGAACAGTCGGAAGTAACCGCCACCGCCGACTGGGATATGCCGGCCGAGTCGCCGTATTGTCGGCATAGGGTACTCGGTCAGCGGCCCCGAAGGCGTGCGCATCACAAACGGCCGGCCGTCAGGGCTGAGGTGCCCACACGACGATCGTCGTCCAGCGGCGACGCTTGAATCGACGGAGTACCCTTCCTCGACGAGTACCTCGAACGCCCAAGTGCGATCCGGCGCGATCGAGAAACTCGGCGCGCGGTATGCAGTGACCGGACGGCCGACTTGGTCTTCGAGCAATAGTTTGGCGCGGCGAACGTCGTCGCGGAATTGGCCGGGCGTCTGAGTCGTGACGAGTTGGTGGGCGTAACCGTGCGACGCGATCTCGTGGCCGGCGCGGGCGATGGCACGCACGAGCTGCGGGTGGCGATCCGCCACCCAGCCCAACACGAAAAAGGTAGCCTGCACCTCGGCCCGTTCCAGCGCGTCGAGGATCAACTGCGTAGCGGGCACAACTCGCGACGGGTACTGGTCCCAGGTAGCCGGCGACACGCGGCCTGCGAAGCCTGTGACTTGGAAGTACTCCTCGACATCGATCGTGAGGGCGTTGAGCGGCGTCATCGCACCCTCCCGAAGCCCTGCAGAATCGGGCGGGCAAGGCCGATCGCCCGCCGCACCAGGCCGAGTGTCATTTCCGACAACACGCCCCAACCGGCCGCGACATGGATGACCAGGAACACGGCCGGCATGAGCGGCGTCAGGTGACCCGCACGCTTCTGAAACGCAGCAACTGCTCCGCCGACGGCGACGGCGAACGAGTATAGCAATGCGGCGACGCAGAACAAACCGGCGAACGCCGGATTCGCCAGTCCGACCAGGAACGACAGGCCTAGCGCGA
Organism: uncultured Alcaligenaceae bacterium; assembly: GCA_964574975.1. Classification (GTDB taxonomy): domain Bacteria; phylum Planctomycetota; class Planctomycetia; order Gemmatales; family Gemmataceae; genus JAXMAS01. Next base: position 2,644 of record CAZNSL010000239.1, read on the forward strand.
GGAGAAACGCCGCCGGAATCAATGGGCCAGCCGAAACCGTGTCGTCGTGCTTGAGCATCAGCCGCGCCCGGCCGCGGCCGTAGCGAAGCATCTGGTACACCAGCCCCGCGGGCGATCCCCGTGGGTGGTAGTGGACCGCCAACCGGGGGTCGAAGAAGCAGCGCATCCCGACCGACGCGAGGCGATGGTTGAACTCCACGTCCTCGCAGGCGTCGAACGATTCGTCGAAGTACCCGACGCGCTCGAACACGTCGCGACGGTAAGCGACGCCGACGCTCTGCGGTGGCACGATGCCGCCCTCGTCGGCGTAAATGAACGAGCCGGGGTTGTGGCCCAGGCGCGAGCTACGTGCCAGCGAAAGTGCGCGTTGCCACGGCGTCGCCCCGGTCACGTCGAGCGGTTGCGGCCGGCCGACGCACTCGACGCCGTGCCGCTCGAATGTCTCGACGAGCCGCGAAAAGTAGTCGGAGCGGCGCAACTCGCAATGGCCGTCCACGATGAGTACGTAGTCGCCGCGGGCGTCGCGGACGCCGAGGTTACGGGCCGCGCTCGACAGCCGCCGCGGGTTGTACAGAAGGCGGAGGTTCTCGTGGTCGGCTTGCAACCGGCGGACGACGCCCGCGGTGTCGTCGGTCGATTGACCGTCGGCGACGATTACCTCGAAACGGTCGGCGTCGTAGTGCTGGGTTAGCAAGGCGTGTAACGTCGCACCGAGGTAGCGCTCCTCGTTGCGGACGGGCACGACAATTGTGACGAACGGCGTCATGGCTCCGGTACGCACCGTGCTGTGGCAACCGCGACAGGGCGAACTACGCAGCCTTGGAACGCGAACGCGTCGGAGCGAACGCCAGCGCGACAGTTTCTTCCGCTTCCGGGTCGGCCGCGACGATGCCGCGAAGCGCCGGCGCGGGTATACCCAACAGCTTCAGTCCGGTTGCTAGGAGGATGCGTAGGTCGAGCCAGAACCCAACGCGACGGGCGTAGTGCAGGTCGTACACAAGCTTCCGCTCGACATCGGCAACTTCAGTGTCCGGCGGGAGGTGGAGTTGCGCCAACCCCGTGATGCCAGGGTAGACCGCGTGGCGGGCCGGGTAATGCGGAAGCTCGCGCGCCAGCTTCTCGACGAACTCCGGCCGTTCCGGGCGGGGGCCGACGAGACTCATGTCGCCCTTGAACACGTTGAACAGTTGCGGCAGTTCGTCGATGTGCAACTTGCGGAGCACGCGGCCGACGGGCGTCACCCGCGGGTCGCCGGGCACGCACCAGCGCGGGCCAGTCAACGACTCGCAGTTGTCGACCATCGTCCGCAGCTTGAAGATCGTGAACGCACGGCCGCCGAGACCGACGCGCGTCTGCGTGTACAGGCCCGGCCCGCGCGAGGTTAGCCGCACCACCGCCCACGCGACGCAGGTGACGGCTGCAACCGGCACAGCGAGGCAGACCGCCAACGCGATGTCCACGACCCGTTTGAGCATCAGGTAGCCGGACACCGGAACGTCCATGTGCCCCTCCCGCACGAGTTGTTCGACCACCCGGCCAGCCGGCCGGCGCATGGAGGAAATCGTCGTGGCGGGCACCTTCAACAGTTGGACGTGCCTCATGGGTCTCTCCGTGACCGGTCGGTCGCGGCCCCGGTTCCGTAGGTGCCGTGGGTGGGTGGGAGGGGGGGAGCGAAGGTGGGGGGGGGTGGGGGCCTGGGTGGGGGCCTCGGGGCGGGATTCGGGGT
>CAZNSL010000239.1:4379-7792 GCA_964574975.1 uncultured Alcaligenaceae bacterium
GCCCCGGTTCCGTCGGGGCCGTTCGCGGCCTCAACGGGCCGCGAACAGGGCGTCGTTCAGGCTACCGAGCAGCGTGGCGAGAAAGTCGTCGAGTTGCGGGTCGCGGCCCGGCTCCGCGTCGGGCGCGCCGGCCGCTACGACGTATAGCTTGTACAAGTTCGGCTTGCCGAGGAATGCCAGGCGTGGGTCCATTTTCGGGGCCGCCCAGGTGCCGTCGGCGCTCCAGCCCCAGAAGATGCGCAAGGTCTCGTCACCCTCGCGCGATTGCTTGCGGAAGACCGTCGTCAGGAGTTCGGCCGACGCACCGCCGGCAAGCGCCACCTGCCGCCGCTCCGTGCCCGACCCTTCGTAGCCGGAGCCGGTATAGCAATACTCCGGAGTGTGCTGCGAGGTCAACCCGGCCCGGCCGCAGGTGAGCGACACCATGAAACTGCGGCCGGTGCGAGTGTGGGTGTACCGCCGCGTCACGTTGGCCAGCGCCGCGTCATTGACGTTTGAGGTCGCGTCCTGGCCGACCCACTCGCCCGCCTTCATTGGGATCGCGGGGATCGACGGGGCTGCGCTGCCGCCATTCCAGCGGCTCGTGACCACGCCGTGGACGGCGGCGGAAGAGCCAACGATTGCGACGAATGCGAGGGTGGCGAAGCGGCTTCCGTGCATGGTGTCCGTCCTTGGGTTAAACTTCCGTCGGGCTGACGGTCGGGTCGCTCAGCACCGCGCCGAGTACGGGCGTGCCGATTTGACCGAGCCGGTGGCACGCTCGCTCCACCGCGGTCGTGCAACTCGCGAAAGTCCGCACGCTCAGCACGGTCGCGTCGGCGCGCTGGGCAATATACATCGGATCGACCGCCTCCTGTATCGAGCAAGAGTCGAACACGACGTAATCGAAGTCCTGCCTGGCCCTGTCGACGAACCGACGCAACCTGTCCTTGTCGAGCGCCTGCCGGGACGACTCGTCGCACACGCCAGCGGCGACGCACCAGAGGTTGTCGAGCCCCGTGCGCTGGACGACTTCCTGAATCGACTTCTCGCCTCGGAGCATCTCGCTGAGGCCGGGGTGCGAGGCGATGTCGAAGTGGTTGTGTAGACCGGGGCTGCGGAGGTTGGCATCGACGAACAGCGTCCGTTTGTCGGTGCGAGCAAGGCTCAGGGCCAGGTTCCACGCGAGGATCGACTTGCCCTCGTCGGGAGCGGCACTCGTGACGAGTAAGACCTGCATCCGCCGTCGCGACATCTGGCGGCAGATGACGGTCTTGACCTTGTCCACGGCTTCGAAAAACGCTCGGCCAGCGATGTCCATACCCTGGCCCTTGGTCAGCTCCGCCAGCGACGGCGCGCCGTACTCGGGCACGCAACCGAGCAGGGGCAGTTGCGATGCGAACAGGGGATCGCCTGCGCCGTAGACGCGCTTGCGGCGGGTCTCGTGCAGCGTCAGACACGCCCCAACGATGGCGAAACCGAGGATGCCCGAGAAGCCGGAAAGCGCGACTTGCTTTTTGATCTCGCGCTTCAGCGGCACTTCGGCCTTTTGCCACGTCCGCACCCGCGGCGGGGCATCGAGGTTGATCTTCAGGTTGGCCAACGTTTCCTCGATCTCGTCGATCTTCTTGCGGTAACGAACCAGGTCGTCGAGCATCTTCTGTCGGTCGCCGGCCTCGCCGACCTTCGGCCTCGCCTCGACGGACTCGATATCCTTGAACTCCTCCATCTGCTTGGCGGCGGCCTGCTCCTGGGCCTCGGCCCGGCGCAGTTCATCCTGGGCCGCCTCGACCTCGGCCGCGTACTTCATGCGCCAGGCGTTACGGTACTCGTTCTCGGCCGCTGCACGGAGTTGCCGACGGGTCAGGTCGATCTCGGCGACGCAGGTGGCCCGCCGCTCTACGAGCCGCTGGACCATGCCGCCACTGTCGGTCGACCGGCCGCGTTCGCGGTTGATCGTCGAGTCGATCTGAGCCAGGGCCGCGAACTTTGGCTTCAGGTTCGGGTGCGAGTCGATCTGTTGCAGCGTGTCGGCGGGGAGGGGCACCGGGGCCGTCTCGAACTGTTGCGACTTCGTCTGGGCAGCCGCGAGCTTGGCCCGGGCGGCGGAGGCGGCCGCGGAACATTTGCTGCGCTCGTGCCGCCAGTTGGAGAACTCGACGAGCCTCGCCTTTTGCTTGGCGGACATACCGTCGGAGATCGCATTCGGATCGCCGTGGGTGTCCTGGAACCGCTTGGAGAGGTTTTTGTACTGCCCGTCGAACTCGTCTTTCTGCTTGGTCAGCCGGTCGATACGGAGCTGCCCGGTTCGCCCTTCGACCGTCTGCGACTCGACGTGAGCATCGACGACGGCGTTAACGATCTTCGTGATCTCCTGGGCGTCTTCGCCCGTGAGCATCACCTTGAGGATCTGGCTCGTATCGGAAAACTCCGTTACGATCTTCTCTTCGAGGAACGCGACGGGATCGTCCTCGCTTCGAAGCATCGACGTCTGGACGAGCTTTGGGTTGTCGCGCAGGGCAGCGATCATCGTCGCGGACGACTTGATGATGTTCGCCTGCGTCTTGATCGTGGTCGCAAACTCTGACTGCCCGCCCGCGTCTAGGCCGATGCGGCCAGAGATCTGCGGCCGCTCGCGCGACACGTAGACCATCGCATAGGTCGTGTACTTGGCCGGCACCAGGAACCACGCCGCGATGCCGAGCGCCCCGGCCAGCACACTGCCGAGGACGACGAACAGGACGCTATGGTAGCGCAGGGCGTTCAGCACGTCGCGCGGGCCGAACTCCTGCGATGTCGGCTGTGGGGCCGGTGCGATCCGTGCCTGACGGCGCGGCAGCGGGAGAACGTCCGGCTCGCGCTCGAAGCCATCGTCGTCGGGCCGTGCGACAATCGTTGCGGGAATCATCGGTGGCGTCCTGCCAGGGGTCCGGGGACTAACGCAGTGCGGCTCGCGGCGTCGCAGCGATGAACAGCTTGCTCAGCACCCACAGTTCCGCGCCGAGGAACGCGAGGGCGACGGGCATCATGAACCAACCGGCCGCGTCGTGGAAGAAGGCGCTGGCCGTCTGACTCGACACGTTCATGTACATGAAACCCGTCACGACGATCCGTAGGATGTTGGTCGCCAAAGCGATCGGCACCGCACTGAGCATGATGACGAGCTTGTCCGCGAATGGCCGTTTCGTCGCCAGACACACGGCCGTCGAAAACGTGAAAAACGTCACGAGCATCCGCAGACCACTGCACGCTTCGACGATTCCGAGTTGGAAGTCGCGAATCAGGATCGTATTGCCCTCGGCGATGGCCGGCTGGCCGAGCGTCTGCATGACGTAGGTACTCGCCACCGTCGCGGCCCGCTGGAGTGGGAATCCCAGCACGATCTCGAATCGATACGGCAGCGGCACGGCAAACATAAAGAACAGCAGGGCCGG
>CAZNSL010000240.1:0-7765 GCA_964574975.1 uncultured Alcaligenaceae bacterium
AACCCCCGCCCCGGGAGTCGAACCCGGGCCCGCCGTCGCGGGGGGTGCCGGTCTTTCACCGGCGGTCACATGGCATGCCTCCCTATCGTCCAACGATTAGGTTCGTAGAATTCGACCAAGACGCCATTGGCCCAACGAGGGCCCGCGGTCGTTCACAGTCGTTCGCGGCCGACTCGGGGCGGGCCGCGAGCCCGGCGGACGATGACGGCCGTCACGACGTGACGCCCCGACACTCGAACGCCTTGGAAGTCAAGAGGTCGGCGATGTCCCTGGCTTCATCCGGCGTCAGGCCGAGCGACCGCACGCTCTTCCCGAAATCGATGACGACGACCCCGTTGGCCGGGTCGGCGGCAATGCCAATCTTGATTTCGCCTTCATCGTGTTCACACAGTTTGCCCCGTGGATATCGTCCCGTCGCTCCAAGCCCGAGTTTCCGGGCCAGATCGTCGCCGAACGGGATGTCGCTGTGATGGCTCATGGCTATGCAGCTCCTAAACTTCCTTGTTTCCGCGCCACTCGTGCGAGCACTTCGCCTTGGGGTGGCACTGGCACCCGGAGTCGCAGCACGACTCGCCGCACTGGTACCAGGGCGGGATCGGCTCGGCCGAAAGGGCGTAGTGGCAGGCGACGACCGCGATCGCCACCGCGATCATCCATCCAACGATTAGTTTGCGATACATGCTCGCCTCGCTTCACATGGTTGATCGGTCTCTCGAAGGTCTTCGAGTTCTCGGCGGCACCGGCGGCAGACCAGACGCGGGACGCCGTCGACGTCGACGAGACGAGTCGTGTTGCCCCACATGCCGCAAGCGGTCGCCACGTAGCCGCCGGAAACCGACAGGACGACGTGGTGGACGCCCCGTTCGATCGCCCATTGCTTGACGTCGCCCACGTCGACGGCCATTGCTCACCTCGTGTTCGAGGGGTTGCCTGCCAACACCTCCAACACCGCCTCGAACGACGGCAGCACGCTGACCTGCGGCAGACAGTGGAAGACGTTCTCGCGAGGGCCGACGACCCAGCATTCGATGCCGTGCCCGAGCGCGAAGCCGAACTCGACGTGCCGCCCGCCCCGCGAGGACGTCGATCGAGGCGGCTCCGTGAACGAGATACAGAGGTCCGCTCCGGACAGGTCTTCGAGGTCTTCCCTGGCGAACCGCTCTCGTTCTTCGGCCTGGGCCTCCCGGGAAAGCCCCTGATCGTCCACTTGGTGATCGCCATCGAGCCAGCGGCTCGTCACGACGTGTCCAAGCATCGCGAGGGCGTCGCGGCAGCGGCACAACTCATCACGTCTCGAATACCGGGCCGCCAGATAGATTCGCATGCTCACCTCGCATTGCAAGTGGAACCGGACGGACAGGGCGACGCCCCGACGGCGACGCTCGCGTTCAGGAGGATCGAGGCGTGGGCGGGGCTGGCGATCCAGGCGTCGAGCGCCGCGACGAGCGACCGGTGCGACGCCCAGCATTGCGCCGCCCCGCCGGTCGAGCCGGGCTGGTGACCCGCCCACGAGTTGCTCGCCGCGTAGGCCGCGAGGGTCGCGTCCCAACCGATCGGGTGGCGGCCGTGTCGGGCCCGCCAGGCGTTGAGCCGGGCGAGGAACGCCCCGGCGTCGTTCGCCCCGACCGTCTGATGCACGACGTAGGTCGGCCCGGCGTACACCGTCTGACTCCAGTGCGGCACGACCGGGGCCGCGTACGCCGCGGGAGCGGCGCAAATCGGCCGGAACACGATCGCAGGCCGGGTCGTCGGTCGCGGACGCCAACCGCCCGCACACTGGCCGAACACCGTCGGACTGCCGATCACCAGGACGACGAGGCCGAGAATCCATTCGCGAAGCATCATCCGTTGGTCCTCAAACGTGGTCGAAGATGTCGCCCAGCCGTCCCAGGACGACCGGGCGGCAAATCCCGTCGAGCGGGCTGACGGCGCGAACCGTCCAAACCCGCTTGCCCCGCGACACGATCGCGAGGCGGAACACGCGGGCGAACTTCCAGGCGGCCTCCTTGAGCTTCACGGCCGCGTCGTCCCGCATGTGGCCCTTGACGTCCACGAGCACGGGACGACCCCCCTCGCGTTGCAACAGGAAGTCGGGCCGCAACGTCGACTTCCAGTTCGCGAGCTTCAGCTTGAACGGCTCCCACATCACGACGTCGATCAGGCCCTCGCGTTGCTCCTCGATGGCGTCGGCGTGAAAGAGGGCCTCGGTCTTGTTCTGGCCGAGTTCGTTGACTGCGAGCCGCTTCCGGCCGCGGCCCGACGGCTCGACCACGCGGGTCGTCTCGAGGGCGGGGGCCTGGGGCTTCGGCCCGGCGTAGTGCGGCGACTGCGGGTGCATGGCCAACCGTTCCTCGCGGTCGGGGACGTCTTCGTCGTGAAGTTTCTGCCAGTCGGCCCAACTGATGGTCGGCATGAGTCACCTCGGTCGCTCGACCGGCAAATACCGCCGCAGCCACGGCGGCTCGGTCGTCCACCGCGACCGTCCCGTCAACACGTCCTCGTAATCCAAAACCTTTCGGGCGAACTCGGCGTCGATCGTCATCTGTTGGGCCCGGATCGCCCGGCCGTATTCGCAGGCGCAGAACGCCGACCGCGACTCGGGCACGCCCGCCGGCCGCGTCTCCTCAGGCCACCAGGCGTCGGTCCAGCCCTCGCCGTCGCAGTAAGGGCAATCCTTCGACCGCTTCCGGGCGCCGCCCATCCCCGTCTCGAGCGGCTCGGCCGGCCCGCGACGCTCGGCGTAGATCGCCACGGCCGTCTCGACCAGCGTCGGGAAGTGCTCGGAACTGTGCCGAAGCTTCCGGCCCGCGAGCCGCGTCGACGCCTCCTCGGCCACGTCCTCGTCGTGGATGCCGCGAATCCGGAACTCGGCCTCCCACGCGACGTACATCGGATGGTCGTCGTCGAAGGCCGGCAGCCCGGCGGCGGGGTGCCGCTTGACGTGCCGCTCGGCCCAACCGGAGAACCAGTCACCCAGCTTTCGCGAGTCGCGAGGCGTCGACGCTTGCATAGAGTTCCTCCTGTCGTCGTGCGTGATCCTCTTTGAGTTTTCGCATCCGTTCCTTCGAGGCTTCGATCGCGTCCAACGCCGCCTGTTTCTTGGCGATGGCCTCATCGTCGAGACGAAGTTTCGCCTCGTGGCGGGCCCGATACTCCGGGTCGGTCGCCATGCGGTGCCTGTGCTTCTCCTCGACGGTCATGGCAAGCGCCGCCGGGGCCGTCGCGTGGTTCCGCAGCACGGCCTCGATGTATCGCGACGGCGCCTGTTTCCCGACGGCAGACCGCAAGGCGTGCTGCACCGCGTCGGCCGTGTGCGTCCGGAGCCAGACGTCGACCAACCCCGGCACGTTCGTACCGCCATAGAGTTCGAAGGCGACGGCCCGCGTCGCCGCGACCTGGGCGGCCGAGTTCGCCCCGATCGGCTCGTAGAGCGGCAGGGCCTCGTCCTCGTTCGCGACGGGGACGGGGGCCGCGAACGGCTCGTCGTCCTCCCGCGTCGGCGGCGAGGTCGACGGCGTCGCCGTCCTCGGAGGGCTCGGGTCCGACGAGCCGAGTCTCGCCGGACCCCGAGGACCGGGCTCCATCCCGGGCGACGCCGCCGACCCCGCCGTCGGGGCGGCGATGGGGGCGGTCGCGGGCGACGTCGACGTCATCGCCCCCTTCGCCCGCTTCTTCTCGCGGTACTTGCGGGCCCGCTCCGCGTCCGTATTGCCGGCGACCTGGTAGTCGCCCCAGTCATGCATCCGTCGCACGCCTTCGTCGTCGACGTCGATCAGGCCCCGGTCGACCAGGACCTGGACCAGCCGCGTCGTCTTCGCGAGGTCGTTGATCCGCAACTCGAAGTCGACGTCCTCGTCGGACGGCAGCGACCCGCGGTCGTCCGCGTCGTTCGCCACCGCCAGGAGGAGCACCCAGAACCGAAACGTCTCCGCGTCCAGTGTCATCACCTTCCGGTTGTTCCGAACGGAATTCATCATCAGGAACTTCTGCATCGGTGCGACTCCGGATGCGAATCACGAGATAATTCAGGCGTGAAAAACGACGATCATCACCCGTCCGCTCCCGGTCCGTACGCCTCGCGGGCCGACGGCTCGTCCGCCGGCGCCGCGGCCTCGACCTCCACGTCAACCACGTCTCCGTCCGGGGCCACTGCCGAGCCGTGGGACGCTACGAAGTGTTCCAAAGCCTCGCGGAACCACGGGCGATGGTCCTTGTACACGCGGGCGAGCACCTTCACGGCGTCCGCGACCGTTGCCGGCTTGGGTCCGTCGTACTGACCCGCCTGGGTCGCCGCGTTCATCATGTACCGATGGACGTCGGCCGGTTTGAGGCCGACCTTCTCGGCCGCCTCGCGGGCGAGTTCGGGGTAGGCCCGCGTATCGAGGCCGCGGTCGGACTGGCCCGGCAACTCCGCCTCCGACCGTCGAAGGACCTCGGACGCCTTCGCCATCACCCCGTCGGGCGACTCGGTCCAGACCATGTCCTGGACCTCGTCGTCCGAGTAGATGCCCGCGATGATCCCCGGGTCGAGCCGGCGACACGCTTTGCCCACCAGCCGGGCCCAAAGCATGTCGTCGGGGTGGTTCTTCCAGACGTCCTTGCCCATGAGGTGTCTGTACTGGTCGATCGCGACCGACAAGGTGAACGGCTCCGGCTGCTTCGACGGGTGGGTGAACGTCGCCGACGCCTCCTTCGCCGTCGTGGTCAGCGGTCGGATCAGCCAGCCGCGGGCTTGCATCTCGCCCTGGATCGCGTCGGTCCGCATCGTCGGCCGGCCCTGGATGATGTGGTACCGCCGCATCGCCTGGATCGGATGAATCCCTTCGGCGTGGCAGAGCATCATCAACGTGAACGCCTGGGCCGGCGTGGCCGTCGCGAACAGTTTGGAGGCCGCGACTTGCTCGGCGATCATCCACACGTTCTCAACCGTCATCGGGATCGACGGCTGCGGCGCCTCGACCTGGGGCGCCGTCGCACGCTCGGGGCGAATCATGAGGCTCATCGCGCGTCCTCCACGTCGATCCCGGTGCTGATCACCACGTGCTCGCCCGGCCCCGTCACGGTGACGAAGGGCGTCGACACGATCTCGCCCGTTTCGTGCTCGGCGACCGTCCGGGCCGCGTCGATCGCCTTCAGCGTCACGCTCTCGCGGACCTCGACCTGGTCGGGCGCCCACGCCCGGACGAACTCGACGGCCTCCTCCATCGAGACGATCGTCGACCGGCCCGACGTCCTACGGAAACTCACCCGGCCCCAGGTGAACTGGGCCGTCCGCGACCGCCCGCCCTCGAGCAGCCCGCGGGCGAACGCCTCGAGCTCGCCCGCGAACCGGTAGTCCCAGTACGAGAGCCGCCGCCGGCCCGCCGCGATCAGGGCGTCGAGTTGCCTCACGAGCCCCGCCTTGCGGGCCGCCAGGCCCGCGAGCTCGCCCTCGATCTCCGATCGGAGCCCGAGCACCCAGTCCGCGGCCTCGACCGAGTCGACCCGAAACGTCTCGGCCGCGTCGCGATGCCCGAGCACCTCGCCCGTGGCGACGTCGTACACCCACCCGTCGGCGTCGACGTCCGTCGCACGTTCGACCGTCGCTGTCGCCGCCTCGTCCATCACCAGTCCCCCCGGATCGCCTCTTGGTAGTCGCACACACGCTCCCAGTACTCCGCCTCCGCCTCGAACGCCTGGCGTTCCGCCTCCTCGACGAGCGTCTGGTAGCGATCCCGAAACGCCGGCGGCACCCGGTCGATCGTGTGCGGGTCGAACGCCGAACCGAGGTCGGTCGACTCGACGTCGCCGTCCTCGTCGGCCCCGGGGACCATCACGAGGTGGACGCGGGGCCGTCCCTCCCAGTCGTCGTGCAGTTCGAGGGTGGTTCGCATGGTCGAGCCCCTGTCAAATCGATCTGCCCTTCTTTGGGCCGCTTCCATTTGGACGGCGGCCCGTACGGATGCTCCAACTGACACAGGCGGCACTCGTGATCGCTCGCCAGTTCGCTCATGCTCCGCCACAGCTTCCGAGCTTGGTCCTCGACGGCCCCGAGCCGATCGGCGTCACCTTGGAGATGCTCCTCCAGCAGGCGGTTGACCCTGCCCGCCCACCACACGAACCACGCGGCCGAGAGCGAGCAAGTCGCCGCCGCCGCGACCACGTAGGCGCCTTCCCAGTCCATCACTCCCCCTCTCCGTACAGCCCGTCCGCGAGCGGTTGACACTGACCCTCCAACGCCTCGACGCGACGCCGCAGGTCCTCGACGTCGTTCGCCGTCGAAGTGATGGACCCGTCGAGGGAGCGACATGAAGTTATCAGTAAGGCGATCGCCGATGTTACATGGCGGTCCGCGGCTTCGAGCCGGTCGACCCGCTCGCCCGCGTCGTCGATCCGGCAGTGGATCGTGTCGAGCACGTCCGACTCGTCGTCGTCGTCCGCATCCTCCGGCGCCTCGGCCCACGAAAACGTCCGCCGATGGGCCCAGCGGTCCCGGACGTCGATCACCGACATGACCAGCCACTTCACCGCGATCAGCACCACGACGCCCGCGACCAGCCAGACGAACGGGTCGTTCCAACTCATGACGCACCCTCCACGCCCGCCCCGAAGCCCTCGGGGCGTTGCGAAAAGCGAACGAATCCCACGGCGTTGCGATTCTTCGCCGAAATCGGCTAGAATGGATCGGCGCACGCCGATCGTTCGGTCAATCGGCGGGCGAGTTGGCGTCGATCGCGTCGGACGCGGTCGCGGCGTCCGAACGCTTCACCTGCGGGTACTTCGCACGATGCTCGTGGATCAACGCGGCGATCCGACCGGCCTCCTCGGGCCCCACCACCAGCACGCGGGCGACCGGCCGCAGGGCGATCTTCGCCCCCACCGCCACGCCTCGCACCATCGCGGTCGTCTCGCCAAGCTCCGCCGCCAACTCGGTCAACGTCACGAACGAATCCATGAGTCAATAGTCCTATGGAGGCTTCGATCAGATCGCGACGGGGCGGCGCCGTTCTTCCTTGTGCGTCTCATGCTCGATGTACAGGTCCCGCAGGCGCCGGGCGTCGTCGACCCGGATCGTGTCCGCATGCCCGATGCGGATCATCTCGACGCCCATCCCGATCGCCAGCCCCTTGACGACCTGGGGGTTGATGCCCGTGATCGCCGAAACGTGATTGATTGTGGTCCTGTCCATCGCGTGACGCCCCTGTGAATGCCTTGTTTCGCCCCGATACGGTGGACTATATGACGCAGAGGCAATTCCAGTCAAGGACTCCCAGTCAATTTTCCTTGTGGTCGCGTCGCCGGTGTGCTCTTAGGTCTTTAATCGCAATGTGTTAGGGCATGGAAAAATTTGCGGAGCGGCTTCGCGACGTCTTGCAGGCTCGTCGAATCAGCCAGAAACGACTCGCAGCCCTCATGAAAGAGGACAGTGGCACCATCTCACGTTGGTGTAGCGGCGCGAGAACACCATTTCTTGATAAGGCAGTGCTGATCGCCAGGCTCCTGGACGTATCGCTCGACGATCTCGTCGCGGACGAATTCCGCGAGATTCAGCCCGCGATGAGCCTTGAGCCAGAGGAGCAACTGATCCTTGAACTTGTGCGTCGCTTAGGCTATGACGAATCGCTTGTCCGACTCGCTATGGCGCCGCCCCGCCCCGCGACGGCCGAGGAAGGGGTGCATCCGCACCCCCCCGTCGACCAGACGCGCCAAGTCGAAGGCCGCACGCTGGCGGACGACATGGCGGAACGAGAACGAGAACGAGAACGAGAACGAGAACGAGAACGGC
>CAZNSL010000241.1:0-2926 GCA_964574975.1 uncultured Alcaligenaceae bacterium
GACTCACAACGCCCACCTGAGGCTCGGCTCTCTCGTGCTACTGGGGTGTCATCGACCGGTGTTCCCGCTCGCTTTCGGCGGCGAGGAGGGGCGGCTCGACTGGTCCCTGATCGACTGGTGCGAGCAGGCCCACCGCAAGGGCTCCGGGGTTGTGGTTTGGGGGGGGGACTCGCCATGCTCGTCCCACCCTACACGTCCATTTCCGCTGACGGTTACGATCGTATCGGCCAGCCTGTCGTTGGTTTCGCGGACATCGGACGCCGGCAGTGCAGGCCGTCGCGCATAATTCCCGCGGACTCCATCCGTTGCGGGTTCGCCGCATGCTCCGCGTCGTCCTCATCCTGACCGTTTTCGCCCCTGCCGCCGCTACGGCTCAGGATCGCTACTTCCTCTACGTCTTCAGTTCCCAGTCGGTGCCGACGCGGAAGCCGCGCGAGACGCACACCTGGGCGACCGCCGTCCGCCTGACCGCCGACGGAGCGCTGCCCGGCATGGTCCGCACGGACGACTACACGATCAGTTGGATGCCGGCGACGTTGAACATCCGGCCGTTCGCCCTCCTGCCCGAGTGGGGCCGCAACCTCGACTTCGACGAGTCGCTGGCGTTCGCGCTCGCTGCCGGCCAGCGCGTCTCCGTCTGGGGGCCGTACGAAATCCCGGCCACAATCTTTGCCAGCTTCCTGCGGCGGCACGCCGAACTGGAAGAGGCCGAGGTCACCGGCCGGATCAAGTACAAGATGTTGCAGATGACCGGCGGCCCCAAGGCCAGCGACTGCGTGCGGGCCGCGTCGCCGCTCGACGACCTGTACCCCGGCTCCAGTTTCGCCGACTTCCGCTTCGGCGACGCCGGCTCGCATGGCATCGTCCGCAATCTCTTGCGGCATCATCCGGAGATCGACCCCGACGCTAGGTACGATGCGTTGGACCGGGCGATGGGCCTCGATCGGTATCCCGTCGAACGGTTGCGGTTCGTCGATCGCCCGGTCAACTTCCGTGAGCCGCGGGACTGAACCGCCCGCACGTCGGTCTTGCACGATTTGCCGTCCGACGGCATACTCCGACTTCTCGCACCGAGATGTCCGCGGCCGCCACCGCTGCGCGCCGCGCTACCGCCACGGAGGGCGACACCATGCGGCCGGTCTGGAAATGCGCGTTCGTCGCTCTCATCGCCGCCGCCGCCGCCGGCCTGCCTTACCTCGATTACCGCGCCGACTACGCTCGCACCAAACGGCTACGCACCGTCGCGCCCGGCATCCTCTACCGCTCCGGCGAGATGACCGCCGAGGGGTTCCGCACGGCCGTCCAGGCGAAGGGCATCCGCACCGTCGTCAACTGCCAGAACGAGTTTCCCGACCCCGCCCTGCCCGCGAGCTATTGGCACCGCGACACCGTCCGCGAGAGCGAGTTGTGCCGCGACCTCGGCGTCCGTTACGTCCACCTCGACCCGGACCTGTGCCCCAACCGCCTCGACCCGGCGGCCCGGCCTCGCGTCCTCGACCAGTGGCTCGCCCTCCTCGACGACCCGGCCAACCATCCGGTCCTCTTGCACTGCAAGGCCGGGCTGCACCGCACCGGTGTGCTGTCAGCCGTGTACCGCCTGGAATACGACCACTGGGGACCGGCCCAGGCGCTCGACGAGTTGAAGGCCCACGGATTCGGCGACTCGGCGGCGACGGCCGCCAACGACTACGTTCGCCAGTACGTCCTGAACTACCGGCCGCGCGTCCGGTCGCTGCCGGCGCTGGGGAGACTCCCGTGAGAATCCTCGACCGGCTGCTCTTCTTCTCGTTCCTGAAGGCTTACCTGATCGTGCTGGTGAGCCTGTTGAGCCTGTACGTCATCATCGACCTGTTCACCAACCTCGAAGACTTCGCTCAGCACGTCGATGGCCTCGGCAACATCCTCTTATACATCGGCCGCTATTACGGTTACCGGATCCTCCAATACTTCGACCGGCTCTGCGAGGCGATCACGCTCTTGGCCGCCATGTTCACCGTGGCCTGGATGCAGCGCAACAACGAACTCTTGCCGCTGTTGTCCTCCGGCGTGCCGACGCGGCGGGCGATCCGGCCGGTGTTGCTCGGCGCGTGCCTGATGCTGACTCTTGGCGTCGTCAACCAGGAACTCGCCATTCCGAAAGTGGCCGACGCACTCCTGGCCGACCGCGACGATCCCGTCGGCGATAAGATGCTCGTCGTGCAAGGAGCGTTCGAGCCAAACGGCGTTCACATCGAGGGCGCGCGCGGCTTGCGCCGCACCGGCGAGGTGCAGCCGTTCTACGTTACGCTCCCGGAGGCGATGACCGGAAGCCTCCTGCACCTGAGCGCCGACAAGGCGTACTACGTCCCGCCGGAGGCGCCCGGCCCGTACAAGGGCGGCTGGCTGATTGCCGGCGCGGTGCCGGCGACGCTCGACCCGTGCCCCAGCGTCCTGGAACCGATCGACCCCGGTAAGTACTTCCTGCGCGTCGAGGAGGTGGACTTCGATGCCGTCACCCGCAAGGCGAACTGGTACATGTTCGCTTCGACGCAGCGGCTGCAAGAGATGCTCTACCGCCCGGACGGCAAGCGCCAGCCGGCCATCGCGGTGCTATTCCATCAGCGCCTGACGCGACCCTTGCTCGGCTTCCTGCTGGTGGCGATGGGTCTGTCGCTGATTCTGCGGGACACGAACCGCAACGTGTTCATCGGCACGGGGCTGTGCCTGATCATGTGCGGCATGTTCTTCGGCGCGGCATTCGCGTGCAAGCAGCTCGGCGACGGCGAGTACCTGTCGCCGGCCCTGGCGGCGTGGCTGCCGGTGCTGCTGTTCGGCCCGTTGGGGTTCGCGATGTTCGACGCGATCCACACGTAGGGCGTTTCCGGCCAGCCCGGTGCGGCCGCGAAGGGGTCGTCTCACGGGGGGGGGGCTGAGGGGGGGCCGGGGC
>CAZNSL010000241.1:2936-7741 GCA_964574975.1 uncultured Alcaligenaceae bacterium
CGTTCGACCCGGCTTTGATCTTCGCCGTCAGGCCGGAGCTGTTGACGTCTTCGTACTTCGCCGGAATCGGGGACCACTTCGGAAGGGGGGCTGCGGGGGCCGGGGGCGCTGCCGCAGTCCCGGTGTCCGGTTCCTTGTCGCTGCGGCCCCGCTTGCCCTGCGCGATAGACCGGCCGCCGTGGTCGCGGCTGATGACGGCGATTTTCACCGTCCCGGACTCGACGCCCTCGATCGTGTATTTGCCGTCCGGTTGGATCATCGCGGTCATCGAGACACCGTCCGGACCTTGCATCACGACCGTGCCCCATTCGAGCTGCTTGCCCTGGAGCGACACCTTGCCCGTGACGGTGGCCTTACCCCCCGCACAGCCGGACAGGGAAACGGCCAATACCGCGAACAGGAAAAGTGGAATCGGCTTAAGTCGCACGGCGGGTCCCTCGGTGTCGGTTAGTACGCATTCGCATCGGCCACGTCGCCACTCTTGCGGCTGGAGATGATGTTCATCACCGGCTTCGCTGTGTACACGATGAATCGCACCGACCCGTCGCCGAAGACGAAATTCGCGCCGCTGTTGTGGTGGCTCCAGAAGTGATTGAAGTCGCATGGGTTACTCGCGCGGCCCGGCCCGTACAGGTTCTCGTTGCGGCCTGGAATGTAGCTCGGGATGCCGGGATAGAACGGGGCGTACGGGCACGGTGTGCCGGTGTCGCTGACGGCGAACGGCCCGGCGGATTCGCGCGAGTTCGCCATGAATTGAATTGTGTCGTACTCCCACGTCCCACTAATGAATGAGCCGTAGGTGCTGAGCGACCCCCACCAGCCGTAAGTGTTGGCAGTATCCGACCAGGGACGCTCGCCCACCATGAGCGTGTTGCTCGATCCGTCGGCGACATCGACGATCGTCGTCTTCGACCGCCAATGGATGATGCCGTCGGAATTGGGCCAGTTGTCGGTCCACGAGTCGATACCGCCGACCGCCGCGTAGCTCGTGAACGAACTCGCGGGGTACACCGTACTGCCGGCGTAGAGTTGGTAGCCGCGCGGGTCCGACGGGCACAGGAAAATCGGCACGAGTGTCTTAGGCGAGTCGTTGTCCGGCACGCCGTGCTGCTGTGCCATGAAAGCGTTCTTCGGATTCAACGGCAGCAACCGGAACAGCGCGTCCTGCTCGGCGAATGGCAGGATGTTGGCCATCCAGCTTCGGACTCGCCCACCGTCCGACGGAGGGTTGTTCCACCCCGTGACTGATCCCCCCATCCAATTTGGCACTTGAAACTTATCGCCAACCGTGCCGTAGCCCGGCGGGAATCGGCTGTTGGCGTCGTGGAAGTTGTGCAGCGCCAGGCCGAGCTGTTTGAAGTTGTTCGAGCACTTCGCCCGCGCCGCCGCCTCGCGGACCTTCTGCACGGCCGGCAGCAGCAGGCCGATCAGTACTGCGATAATGGCGATGACCACAAGCAATTCAATGAGCGTAAATCCGCGTCGGTCTGTACGTGGCATGACGGACACCTCGTAACGCCGGGCGTTGCCTGTACTCGGAGGATGCAGTCGGTTGCGCGGTCGAAACCACTTCGATTGTCGCCGACGGGAGCCGTTGCCGCAACGGTATTTTGCAAAATCCGCGCAACCTGCCCGCCGTTGGCGGCCGGCGACCCCGCTCCGTAGGTTACAACAACCCGCCCGCGGAGCCAACTTGCATGCGCCGATTCCTCGCCGTCCTTTCCCTCCTCGCCGCCGCATCGGCCGCACCCGCTCAGGACAAGCCGGTGGCCTACGTCGGCGTTCGCATCCTGCCGGTCGCGGGGCCGGCCATCGACGACGGCGTCTTCGTCGTTCACCGAGGCAAAATCATCGCCGTCGGTGGACGTAACACGCCGGTGCCAGCGGACGCCACGGTCGAGCGGCCCGCCGGCGCGGTCGTCATTCCGGGGCTGGTGGACACGCACTCGCACGTCGGCATCTTCGGCCGGCCCGGCGTGCCGGCTCACGCCGACGGCAACGAAAGCTCTGGCCCCGCTCAGCCCGGCCTACGGGCCTTAGACTCGATCTGGCCGGACGACCCCGGCGTGCGCATGGCCACGGCCGGCGGCGTCACCACGGCGAACATCATGCCCGGCAGCGGCAACGTCATCGGCGGGGCAACCGTCTACGTCAAGCTCCGCGGCCGCACCAACGAGGAGATGCGGATTGCCGGCACCGTCGGCGGGTTGAAGATGGCCAACGGCGAGAACCCGAAGGGCTACGGCCGCCGGGGCCAGGCCCCCGCCACGCGCATGAAAGTCGCCGCACTGCAGCGCGAGCAGTTCGTCAAGGCCCGCGACTACGCCGTCAAGAAGGGCAAGACCCCCCCGCCGGAGACCGACCTCGCGCTGGAAACCCTCGTCGAGGTGTTGCAGCGCAAACGCACCGTTCACTTCCACACCCACCGCGCCGACGATCTGATGACGGCTGTGCGGCTCAGCGAGGAGTTCGGCTTCGAACTGGTCATCCAGCACGGCACCGAGGGGTATCGCGTCGCCGACGAAATCGCCAAGCGCAAGATTCCCGTGTCGCTGACGCTCGTGGACAGCCCCGGCGGCAAGTTCGAGACGGCCGCGCTGATCGAGGAGAACGCGGCCATTCTCGAAAAGGCCGGTGTCGTGGTCGCGGTGAACACCGACGACTTCATCACCGAATCGCGCTTCTTCCTCCGCACCGGCGCGCTGGCCATCCGCGGCGGCTTGAGCGAGGCGTCGGCCCTCAAGGCGATGACGCTCAACGCGGCGACGATACTGCACCTGGAGAAGCGCGTCGGTTCGCTGGAGGTCGGCAAGGACGCGGACTTCGTCGTCCTGTCCGGTGCGCCGTTCAGCGTCTACACGCAGGTGCTGGCGACCTACATCGACGGCGTGAAGGTGTACGACCGCGGCCGCGATGGCCACTACCAGACTGGCGGCTTCGCGGTGGCGGATCGCACGCGAGTGCCGAAGCCAATCGAGCCGCTGAAGCCGCCAGCGCAGGAACCGGTGCCGCCGGGGCCGGTGCCGCCGTCGCCGGCCAACCCGAAGCCCGGCAAGTTCGTCGTTTTCGCCGACCGGCTGTACACCGTCGCGGCCGGTGTCATCGCCGGCGGCGTCGTCCTGGTCGAGGACGGCAAGATCGCCTACGCCGGCCCGCGCGCGGGGTTCAACGTCCCGCCCGATGCTAAGGTGCTGAGCGCGGCTGCCTGCACGCCGGGGCTGATCGACGCGCACGCCGTCGTTGGCCTGTCGGGCCTGTTCAACGTGCCGGCCGACCAGGACCAGGACGAGCCGGCCGAGGCCAACGCCGCCGAGCTGCGCGCCCTCGATGGCTTCCACCCCGACGAGCCACTGTTGGAGTACCTGCGCCAGAACGGCGTCACGCTGGTCCACGCCGTCCCCGGCCGGGTCAACGTCGTCGCCGGGCAGACCGGCCTGTTCCGCACCGAGGGGCGCACGGCAGAGGCGATGCGGGTGCGCTTCCCGCAAGCGCTGTTCGTGAATCTCGGCGAGGTGCCGAAGGCGGCCCACCAGGCGAAGGGGCCGGCGACGCGCATGGCGCTGGCGTCCCTGGTCCGCAATGCCTTCGCCCAGGCCCGCGACTACAAGCCGGAGAAGGGCCACAACCTCAAGCACGAGGCCCTGCGGCCGGCCCTCGACGGCAAGATGCCGGTCGTCTTCAGCGCCCACCGCGCCGACGACCTGATGACCGCCCTGCGGATCGCCGGCGAGTTCAAGCTCCAGCCGGTCCTCGATCTGGCGACGGAGGCGTACCTGGTGGCCGACCGCCTCGGCCAGGTGCCGGTGGTCGTTCATCCGACGATGCAGCGGATAGGCACTTCGATGGAGACGTTGAACTCGCACGTCGCCAACGCGGCGACGCTGGCCAAGAACGGCCACCTGGTCGCCATCGGCACCGGCTTCGAGGGCTACGTGCCGAAGACGCGGGTACTACGGTTCGAAGCGGCGATGGCGGCCGTCAACGGCCTCGGCGTCGAGCGGGCGCTGCGGGCGGTGACGCTCGACGCGGCGAAACTGCTGAACGTGGCCGACCGCTACGGCTCGCTGGAAACGGGCAAGGTCGCGGACCTGGTGCTATACGACGGCGACCCGTTCGAGCATTCGACGCACGTGACGCAGACGCTGATGGCCGGCCGCGTCGTCTACGACCGGGCCGAGTACCTGAAGCTACCGTTCGCGCGGCGGGCGCTGGTGCTGTTCGAGGGCGGCGGTGCAGGCTGCTGCCTGGGGTGGTGACTGCGCCCCGCATACGTCCGAGCGGCCGGCGTGAGCGGGCTGAGGGCTCGAAAGACTCCGCGGGATCACGCCGGCCGCTCGGACGTTCGCGGGGCGCGGGCGTACTACACATTGCCTGTACGTCCCAGCGCCCGCGTGATCGACTCGCTAAGTTCCTGCAAGCGAAACGGCTTGCTCAGCAGCTCGCACCCCTCGAGTGACTGAAGCCCGTCGAAATCGCTCTGGCGGCCGAAGTCGGTCGTCGCCACAACGGGCACGTCCGGCCGCAGGTCCCGTAACTTCGCAATCGAGACGCGGCCCGGAAGCAGCAGCATCGACAGGTCGCTCAGCACCACGTCGAACGCAGCCGGGTCGGCCGCGAACAGGGTCAACGCCTGCCAGGCGTCGACCTCGGCCGTCACGCGTCGGAAGAATAGCCGGGTACGGAAGTCGTAGCCGTCCCACAGTTGGCTACCGTCGGACGTGGTGACGCCATCGTGGAAGGTGAAGTCGCGCCGCTCGATCGATGGGATGGCTCTGCGACGCCGCGAGACGATCGCGAGGCCTCAA
>CAZNSL010000242.1:0-2600 GCA_964574975.1 uncultured Alcaligenaceae bacterium
ACGCGGACGAGCGCAGCCGCCTCGGTGCAAACGCCCGCCGAACGGCCGAGCGTCGCTTCGATCGCGCGCGACTGGGGCCGCAACTCCTCGCCGCGTACCGGGCGTGGCTGCGCCCGTCGAGTTCGTAGCGCCGGCGCTTGCGAGGGCGCAAGAGCTGGGTTACTATGACCTCTACCGCTTTCCCTGAGACGCAACATGGCGATGCAGCTCCAGCCCCTCGACGACGGCCTGGCCGGCCTCGACGAGTCGCCCATGCAGGCCGTGTCGAAGTACGCGACCATCGCCTGGCGGCGCAAGGCCCTGCTGCTGCTCGGGCTGTTTGGCGGTCTGGTCCTCGGTGCCCTGTCGTACGCCCACCAGTCACCGGTTTACCAGTCGGCTGCGCAGGTGCTGGTCATCAAGAAGCGGCCAGACGTTTTCGTGCCGGGTGCCGGCGACCCGCGGGCGATGTTCGCCGAGGATTACCTCGGCACGCACATGATCCTGATCCAGAGCGACGAGGTGCTACTGCGGGCTGCCAAGGCCGTCGATCTCGCGGCCCTCAGTCTACCGCCCGTCGGCAACGACACCGTCGGCCTGATTCGTGCCGGCCTCAGCGTCACCCGCGACAAGGACGCTAACTCGGCAGCGACCAACATCCTCTCGCTCACTTTCCGCTCGGCCGCCCCAGCCGATTGCCCGCGACTGATCAACGCCGTCATCAAGGGCTACAAGGACTTCCTCGACGAAGCGTACGGCGACACCTACCGCCAGACCCAGGCGCTCATCGCCAGGGCCGAGACGGTGTTCAAGGAAGACCTGGTCAAGGCCCGCGCCAAGTACGAGCAGGTTTACGCCCGCAACCCGCTGGCGCTGAAGACCAAGGACAGCGTGCAGGTCTTGCAGGAGCGGGTCGGCCGCGTCGAGGGCAAGGTCGCTACGTTGGCCCTGCGACAGAAGGAAATCGAGACGCGGCAGAAGATGGTCGCGCAAAGTCTGAAGGAGGGCCAAAGCCGAACGGCCGTCGCCGCGTCGCTGCGCGACAAGGAAGCCGTGGCGGCGGGTAAACTAGCCGCGGGTGCCCCGGCGGTCGAGGACACGCTGCTCCAGTTGCGGCTGCGCGACCAGGAACTGGCGCAGTCCTACGGCCCGAACCACCCGGAGCGGACGGCCGTGCGCAATCGCATCGACTTCATCCAGAAGCAGTCCGGTCAACTCGCCCGGGAGAAGGCCGAAGCGAAGGGTATCGCCGGCGACGTGCTCGACCAGACGCTCGCACTGCTCAAGTCCGAATACGAGGAGAACCGCATGCTCCTCGAAGCGCTGACCCCGGAACTCCAGGCCCAGCGCGACCAGGCGCAGGAACTGGCCAAGTACCTGATCGAGGAGGACGAGGCGCGCAACGAGGTGCGACGGCTCCAGGCGATGTGCGAGAACCTTAGCGATCAGATCCGCCGCCTCAAGCTCACCGGCGACGCGGGCGGCTTCGACGCCCAGGTTGTGACGCCGGCCAAGGCCGGGTTCAAGGTCGCGCCGTCCTTGTTCTCGACGCTGGCCCTCGGCGGCCTCGGCGGTCTTTTGGCCGGCCTGATGCTGGCCATGGTCGCCGACTACACGGACAAGAGTTTCCGCTCGCCGGGCGACATTCGCCAGCGGCTCGGACTGCCGGTGGTCGGCCACCTGCCGTACTTCCAGCCCACCGCCGTCGTGCCGGCCGTCGGCGAGCAACTGGCGGCCGAACTGTGTTCCGTCCACAGCCCGCGCTCGCCGGCCGCCGAGGCCGTGCGCGGGCTGCGGACCGCGCTGTTCTTCAGCACCCACGGCCGCGGGCACCAGGTCGTGCAGATGACCAGCCCGCGCATGGGCGACGGCAAATCGACCATCGCCGCCAACCTCGCCGTCGCCATCGCCCAGGCCGGCAAGCGCGTCGTCCTGATCGACGCCGACCTGCGCCGCCCTCGGCTGCACCGGCTGTTCCCGACCCTCGACCGCGGCCGCGGTCTCACGGCCCTGATCCGCGGCGCGGCCACGTTGGCCGATATCGTCCAGGTCGTGCCGGTCCCCGGTCTGGCGGTGGTGCCGGCCGGGGACCGCGTGGACAACCCGGCCGAGTTGCTCAACGCGGCGGCATTCCCGCAGGCGATCCAGGAGCTGCGCGCCCGCTTCGACTTCGTGCTGATCGACACGCCACCGGTCCTGGCCGTCAGCGATACCAGCGTCGTCGCCCCGCACGTGGACGGCGTGCTCTTGATCGTGCGCGTCAGCAAGAACAACCGTGGCCCGGCCGAGAGCGCCCGCGACGCTCTGGCGGCCCTGGGCGTGACCGTGCTGGGGGTGGTGGTCAACGACGCCGAGGCGGCCGCCCGCCACGGCTACGGCTACGACGGTTACGGCTACGACACGAGGCGCGGTTACGGCTACGTCTATTCGTACCAGTACTCGGAGGCGTCGTCCTACGCCGAGTCGACGGACGACGACCCACCGCCGCGGGCGCTCGGCGGGCCGGCCGGTTGAACTCGAGCAATATTATTGTCTTCGTGGCGAGCCGGGAGCGTCAGCGACCGGAGGAAACGGCCGGCCGCCGGCGGGGGGAGGCCCCGGGGCCCCGGCGGTCACCAAAG
>CAZNSL010000242.1:2610-7724 GCA_964574975.1 uncultured Alcaligenaceae bacterium
CCCCCCCCGCGCCCGCCGCCCCCCCCCCCCCCCGGGGGCCCCCGCCCCCGGCTCGCCAGAAAGACTCTAATCCGGCCGGCCGCCGGCGGGGTCAGCCCACGGGCAGACGCGGTACACCTCGGCGGCGAACTGCGACGCGAACTCGCCGAACGAGCGCTCCGCGTAGCCGGAGGCGTCCCACAGGTCGGCCCCCACCAGCACCACCAGCCGCGGCGTCGGCCGCCGGCCTTCCTCACTCAACAGCCGCTCGAACGGGTTTCGCCGCTGGCCCCAACCGCCGGCCGCCCGCACCTCTTCCTCCGCGGTCCACGGACGACGGCCGTCCTGCACCCAGTAGCCGACCAGTTGCCGCTCGCCGCCACGAGCAAAACGGCGCACGCTCATCTCCAGGTCGCACCCCGGACGGCCAACCGGCCGGCGGTCCGATTCCACGACGACCCAGCCGCGGTTCGGCCAGCACACATCCGGGTGGTGAACGTAATCCTTGACCGCGGCGGCCGCGCCCCAGTAGATCGCCCAGGCGTGGACCGGCTGCCCGGCCGCGTTGCGGTAGACGCGATGGACCGCCGCGTCGCACCCGAGCATCGTTCGCACCTCCGGGTCGATCGCTTCGCCGGTCCCCTTCCATTCACCGATGCGCTGGGCGATCTCGTCGAGCGGGGCCGCGACCGCCACGTCGGACCATTGCCGCACGCCCCAGACGTAGCCGACGATCGACGCAACCGCGGCCGCGGCGAGCAGCCCGGTCGCCAGCCGCGCACCGACTGGCCGCCGCGGAACGGCATCCCACAGCACGGACGAGGTCGTCGGCGTGGAACGCGGCCGGATGAGATGCGCCAACGCGAGGACGCCGCCCAGGCCGATGAGCAGCGTCACGGCCCCGAACAGTTCGTGAGCGACGCCCCGGTTGACCCAGAGGCCGAACCACTCCTGAGCGAGTCCGTTGAGGACGACGCGCAGGGCGTTCGCCAGCGCGATCGTCGGCAACGCCAGCGCGACGAGTACGGCCGTTCGCCCGATTCGGAAGCCGCGCAGGTACGCCAGGAGTGCCGCTGCGGCCACGATGGCCGTGACGGCCCGGACGCCGCTACACGCCTCGACGACGCCGAGCCGCCCGGACGGCAGCGCCAGGACGAAACCCTCGCGCTCGGTCGGTACCCCGAGCCTCGGCAGGGCGAATGCCGCCACACGGGTCGTCCACTCTTGCAGGTGCGCCTGGAGGCCGAGTTCGACGCGCTTCGGCACCGGCAGCGCCAGGCAGGCGAACGCCAGCGGAAACGCCAGTGCCCGCAGGTGGCCGGCACCGAACCGAATCGAGGTCATCCCCGCGACCAGGGCAACGAAGGCGACGGCGTACCACCAAACGAGCAACGGCATCGGCCCGACCTGGGCGTACAGAGACCACGCCGGTGGCGCGAGTGCGACGCCGACCAGGAGCGGCAGGTAGCCCCAGCGCGTCGGCGCGGCGGGCATCCGACGGAGAACGTCTCGCTGCCGCCACGCCAGCCAGATAGCGACGCACGGGATGAGCAGTCGGTCGAGCGAGTCGGGTTGGCCGGCCCAGTAAGCGGCAAGCATCCACGCGAACCCGGCCGCCGCAAGGACGAGGAGCAAGGACGCCGCGCGGTAGTGGGGGATGGTCATGACGGTTCGGGGATGTCATAGGGTGCGCCAGCGATGCGTGTGGCGTCGCCGTCCCGAATCGATGCTCGACGAGTTTTCGCGGGAATCGGGCAGAATATCGTTGCTCGTCGCCGGCGGCAGAGTTACTGTAGCCCCTGGAAAACCATGCGGAAGGGTTCGCGGTGGGCCACTATGACTCGGCCTACCCTACGGAATGGGTTTCGACATGCGGCGGATCGCGCTACGACTAGTGCTGACGATCGGCGCGCCGCTCGTTCTCGCCGCGGGGGCGAGCGGGCAAACCAACTACTACTGGAACGGTAGCGGATCGATCACGTCGACGGCGAGCTGGGGCACCAACCTCGACGGCAGTGGTACTCAGCCGACGAACTTCACGACGGCCAACCAGATCTTCAACTTTCAGAACGGTCAATCCGCGACGGCGACGGCGACGTGGACAATTAGCGGAGCGGGATCGCGGCTCCAAATCCTCTCGGGCGGCCAGTTCACGACGGGGTCATTCAATCACTCGCTGACTCTCGGCATGGATTCGGGTGCGCTGTACGCGATGAACCACACGACGTACGGTGCACTTACGTTCGGAACGCTCGGCGCGAACAGCACCTTTCGGTTGGATAACCAGCAAAACCCGCGCGCGGCCGGCATCGCCTATGGGAACCTCGTGTTCAACGGCACGTCCAACGTCAGTATGGGCAGCTCGCAGAACCTCAACGTGGCGGGCACCTTGCAGGTCTCGAATTCCGGCGAGCTTCGGTTGACCGGCGCATCGAACCTGACGCACGCCGTTCAGAACGTCACCATCGACGCGACGCGAACGCTGAATCTCGTGAGCGGCGCGGGCAACATGACGCTGAATATCGCCGGGGACCTGACGAACTCGGGCACGATCTCCAAGAGCGGCAACGGCCCCGCCACGATTGCGTTCACTGGTGCGGCGTCCTCGAACGCGACCTGGGGCAACGTGACGGCGGCGGCGGCGTCGATCTCCATTGCAACCGGGCGGACGGTCGCATTTTTGGACACGCTCTCCACGACGGGAACGCGGACGCTCACGAACAACGGCACGCTCAACCTGGGCAACGGCGGCACGACGGGTAGCGTTAACGGCGACTTTGCGAACAACGGCAGCCTCGTCGTCGACCGCTCCAATGCGATTTCTCTGAACGGCTCGATCAACGGCAGCGGGTCCCTCACGAAGCAGGGTGCCGGCACGCTGACGCTCACGAACGGTTCCAACTACACGGGTGGGACGTTCGTCAACGCCGGCACCCTCGCGCTGGGCACCTCGGACGCCCTGTTCGACTCGGGCACACTGACGGTCAGCGGCGGCAGCACGTTCAGCATCGACACCAACAGCGACTCCATCGGTGCCATCACGCTCGCGAACGGTTCGATCGCGGGTACGACCGGCTCGCTCAACGGCACGTCCTACGACGTGCGGAGCGGGGATGTCACGGCCATTCTCGGCGAAAACGGCCCAGGCGTGGCGATGACCAAGACGACCGCTGGCACCGTGACGCTATCGGGTGCGAACAACTACACCGGTGGCACGTCCGTGACCGCCGGCACCTTGCTGGTGAACAACGCGACCGGCAGCGGCACCGGCACCGGGGCGGTCGACGTTGGCAGCGGCGGCACGCTCGGCGGCAACGGCACCATTACGCCGACTGGGGCGAACACCGTCACGGTCAACGGCAGCGGCACCATCACCGCCGGTACCGGCGTTGCCGACCCCACTCTCGCCATCGGGGCCAACGGTCTGACGCTGAATGCGGGGGCCGCCTACAGTGTCAAACTGTTCGATGTCGGCACCACCGACATCAGTCTGCTTCAGGTCACTGGCACCGCGACCATCGATGCGGCTGCCGATGTGCTACTCGACCTCAGTGCGCTCTCGAGTGGCCAGGTCAATTCCCTCCGCACGACGGTCGGCGTCGGCAACAGCCGCGATTACACGGTGCTATCGGCGACGGCCGTCTCCGGCGGGTTCACCAGCCTGACCATCGGCAACCTCGGCAACTTCGCAGCCGGGGAGTGGACGCTCGCCAACGGCGGCACCGGCGGGTTGGTGGTCCTGCGGTTCACGCCCGTGCCGGAACCGGCCACGGCCGTCGCCCTGTTCGTCGGCGGCGTCGGCGCGGCCGAGTGGCTGCGCCGCCGGCGGCCAGCCTGACCGACGCACGCGGTCACGCTGGCTTCAGGGCGTACACGTACGCCACGCCGTTGGCCCCGGCGAGCGCGAACCGTTCGCCCGACGGGTGTAGCGCCAGGTCGCGGGCGCTCGACGGCACATTCAAGGAGAACGCGCTCGCCGGCTTCCCGGCCGGCCAGAACCAGGCCGCCGCCCCGCTGCCGCCGCCGGCCGCAATCACCAGCCCCGACGGGTGCAGCGCAACACCCCACGCCGTTCCTTGAAACGCATCCTTCGGCGCGAGCGCATGGCCCTTGCCCTCGGCCCAGTCGAACGCCACCACCAGCGGGTTGCCGACACCGGCGAAGGCGTTCGACACGTTGGTGATGCCGCAGCACGCCAGCCGGCCGCCGTCCGCGGAGAACGTCAGTCCGCGTGCCCCGCCGATGTCGGCCATGAAGCCGCCGTCGTACTTGTGCAGCGCCTTGGCGTCGAGCGTCCGCACCACTGTGCCCGTTCGCCAGTCCCAGTCCTTCACGACGCCCTTGAGGTCCGCGGACACTAGCCGCTCGCCGTCGGGATGGAATGCAACGTTGTAGACGTGGCAGTCGTGGCCGTTGAGCGTGCGTAAGAGGTAACCGTCGGCGGCCGACCACAGCTTGACGAAGCCGTCGTTGCCGCACGACGCGACCACCCGCCCGTCGGGGCTGGCGGCCACCGCCCGCACCCAGCCGTCGTGCGCGTCGATCGCCCGCAGCGGCTTCGGGCTGGCGACATCGCCCTGCCACCACAATAGCCGACCGTGGTAGTCGCCCGAGACGAGGGTGAACGGCAACGCCACGGGCGGCACCGCCTGCGCCGCCAGATCCGCGGACAGAGCCAGAAGCGGCGTGTGGACGGCGGCGCGGATCGCCGCGTCGGTCGCTTGTGGGACGAACGCCATGCCGCGAACCCAACTCGCGTGACCCACGAGAGCGGTCTTTGCGCCGGTAACGAGGTCGTAGCGCTGGATCGTCGCGTCCTGGGCGCTGACGAACAGATAGCGGCCGTAGGGATCGAAGCGGCAGCCGATGAGTGGGCTGGCGTGCTTCAACTCGCGGTCGAGTTTCGTCTTGGCGGGGTCGGGGGTCATCACACCAGCACCTCGCTAATGGCGGCAGTCTTCGGATCGGCGACGGCGACGGGGCGGTCGTTCGGGAAGAAGTTCTTGGTCGAGTCGAGGCCGACGGCCCGCAGGTAGGTGTGGAACAGGTGGCCGCCATTCACCTCGCGGTCGACGACGGCCGTGCCGTTGGCGTTGGTCTTGCCGACCACCGCGCCGCCCTTGATGCCGCAGCCG
>CAZNSL010000243.1:0-7707 GCA_964574975.1 uncultured Alcaligenaceae bacterium
GAGTTGACGCCGGACGGGCCGGTCTTTACGGGGACCGTCCGCGTGCGCTGGGGCCGCGGCGACACGGCGGCGAAGGTCGAGAAACTGCGGGCGGCGTGCGCCAAGGACGGTGGGCCGGGCGCGGAAATCGACTTGCGTAAAGCGGTGTTGCCAGCCCGGAGCGCCAGCGACGGGTTGAAGCGCCCCGTCGCTGGCGATCCGGGCTGGCAATGTCCTGCGTCACGCCGCGCGGCGGACTTCGATGCACGGCGCAGGCTCGGCCTTCTTGCGCCGCATCGTAGCCAAGAGCGGTCGTTCGACCCACCTGTGGAACACCAACCCCGGCAGCACACCGGCGACAAACATCACGACCAACCAGGCCATGTGTAGCTTCTTCGTGTGGTTCCAGCCGATCCAGGCCGTGGCGTCGAAGGCGGAAATCAAAGCCGGGCCGTGGATCAGGTACACCGAGTACGACGCATCGCCGAGGGCGACGAGCGGCGGGCTGTGCCAACGACCGCCGGCGCGTTCCCGGCCGACCGCCGCGAATACGGCCAGGGTCGCCGCCGGGCCGAATAGACACACCCGCTGGAGCGTATGCTCCGGCAACCAGTTCGCATCCGCATCGAAGAGGAAGGCCGATCCCGCGCCGGCCCATAACGCGGCCGCTATCAGGACGCCGGCGGTGACTCGTCCGGACAGTGCGACCGGCACCGCGGCCACCAGGCAACCGGCCAGGAACTCCAGCACGAAAGGACTGATGGCCAGGGCCACGATGCGGTTCCAGGCGACGAAACCGCTGGCTGCCGCCCAGGCCACGCCGGCGGCCCATGTTGCGAGTGCTGGCCCGGCCAGTCGCCGCGGCAGCAGGAACAGCCCGACGAAGGCGAGGTAGAACATCACCTCGTAGCTGAGCGTCCATGCGGCCTTCATCACTCGCGGCAACGGCGATTGCGGCAACAGCAGGAGCGTATCGACCAATTCCCCCGACCGACTGCCGGCGATCAACTGGCCGGGGTTGTCGAAGGCGTACGACACCGCCGCGACAACGAGCGCGGCCCAGTACGGTGGGTAGACGCGGCCGAGCCGGCGGGCAACGTAGCCCGGTAGGGCCGCCGGCCGACCCAGGTCGCGGCGGCAGGTCGTGGCGATGATGAAGCCGGACAGAACGAAGAACAGGTCGACGCCAGCGTAGCCGAACCAACGCAACGGCTTGAGCGGGTTCTGGCCAAGCCCGAAGCCGGCTTCCATCACCGCAATGTGGTACGCGACGACCAGCAGGCACGCGACGCCGCGCAACAGTTGCAGGTTGGAAAACTTCCCGCCCATATCGACCGAGGATCGACCGACCGGGACGGCAAACTTGAAGAACTCACCACAGAGTCACAGAGGTCACAGAGAAAGTCATAATTCCTGTCTTCTGTCTTTCTCTGTGACCTCTGTGACTCTGTGGTGAGTTCGTTTCTACGAATCGTCGATCGCGTCGAGGGCGATCTGCGACCACGTCTCGAATGCAGCCCGGTCGCGGCGCAACTCCGCCACCGGTGCGAACCCTGCGTCGGCGATGCCGCCCTCGCGCGGCATTACCGCTGGCCGTGCCAACCGCAAGCGGTGGACCACGCCCAAATGCACCTCGCCGACCGGCGTCGAGGGATCGAAAATCAGACCGAGCAACTCCTCGGTGAAAGGGGAGTCGATGGCCACCTCCTCGCGCAGCTCGCGCTCCAGGCCGGCGCGGTACGCGTCGCCACCGTCGCCATCGACGGGGTTGATGTGCCCGCCGAGACCGACCGATCGCTTCGCTCGTAGCCGAGCCTCGCCGCCCCCGCTGCCGCGCGTGTAGTGGAAGGCATCGCCACCGCAGGTCAGCACGACGTACGGGATCAGTTGCAGCCAACGCGGATCGGTTTCGACTTCGGCTCGCGGGCGGAACTGAAGTCGGGCCGGGTCGAGCAGCCGAGCGAGATCGCCAACGGACGCGGGGCGGAAGCCCGTGAAACGGTCGAGCGCAGCGACGGGGATCACCAGAACCTGTTCGTCGCCCATGCTTCGATTGTCGGCAATCGGACGGCCTGGTGCCCAGCCGAACCGATTGGCGTTGCCTCCGCCATCGATTTCCGCCACACTAACTGCCTCACCCCCGACACACCTACCCGCCGCGCCGCCCTATAATGAATCTGCCCCAGGACGGTCCGTCGAGAGGACGCATGAATCGCGCCGCTCCCCTTTTAGTCCTTGCCGCCCTCGCCGGTTGTGGCTCGCCGGAAGAAATCCGCCGTTACTCCGTCCAGAAGCCCGAAAAGCCGGCCGTGCGCCTCCTTGCTGCGGTCCTGAATGGCGGCGACAAGGTCTGGTTCGTCAAGCTCACTGGCAAGCCGGACGCCGTCGAGGCCCGCAAGGCCGAGTTCGAGGCATTCGTTGGCTCCATGACCTTCGCGGCCGGCAATCCGCCAGTGACGTACACGGTGCCGGCCGGCTGGCGCGAGGTGCCCGGCAAGCAGCAGTTTCGACACGCGACGTTCGCGGTCGGCCCCGACAACCTCGAACTGATCGTCACACCGCTCGGCCCGGAAGCGGGCGCGCTCAAGCCAAACGTGGACCGCTGGCGCGGCCAGATCGGCCTGCCGCCGATCCCCGAAGCGGAGCTACCAACCGTCACCCACGCCGCGGAGCTCGGCGGCAAAAAGGTGACCATCGTGGACATGACCGGCAGCGGCGACCTGACGCCGATGAAAACCCCTCCGGTCGCTCACGTTCCCGGCTCGCCGGGAACTGCTGGGTCGGCGAAGTTGCCGGTGCTGCCGGTGAAGGCGAAACCGATCGCCTACCAGGTGCCGGAGGGGTGGACGGAGTATCCGCCGCGAGCCGGCGGGTTCCGCGTCGCCAACTTCAAGGTCGGGCAGTACGCCGACGGCCGGCCCGTCGATGTCACCGTCAGCCCGCTCGGCGGCCGTAGCGGCAGCCTGCTCGACAACGTCAACCGCTGGCGCAAAGAGGTCGGCTTGCCCGATTTGGCTGAGTCCGAGTTGGCGAAGAACGTCGTTTCGACGGATGTCGGCGGCGTGCCGGGCTACGCAGTCGATTTCGCTGGCCCGACGTCGGCCGGGGATAAGCGCGAGCGTACCCTTGGCCTGATTGTGCCGCGCGGCGACACCACCTGGTACGTTAAGCTGCGCGGGCCGCACGATCTGATCGCCGGGCAGAAGGCAGCGTTCGACGCGTTCACCAAGTCGCTGCGGTTCACCGACGCGGGAGGCAAGCCGTGAGTATCGCCGAAGTCCCCACCACCCGCGCCCCGCGCACCCAACCCAGCCCCATCTGGCAGGCGCTCAAAGCCGTCGCGTCGCTGCGGCTGACCGTCGTGCTGTTCGTGCTGTCGATGTTCCTGGTGTTCGCCGGCACGCTGGCACAGCTCAACGAAGGCGTCTGGACCGTCGTAGACCGATACTTCCGCTCGGTCGTCGTCTGGGTGCCGGTGCAACTGTTCGTGCAACTCGGCCAAGTATTCCTCGGCGTGCCACCGACGTTCAAGGTGAACCTGTCGTTCCCGTTCCCCGGCGGCATCACACTCGGCGTCCTGCTGCTGGTCAACATCCTCGCCGCCCACTTGACGCGCTTTCGGCTGACCTGGAAGCGGGCCGGCGTTCTGATCGTCCATGCCGGGCTGATCGTTCTGTTCGCCGGCGAGGCGATCCACAGGATCGCCGACGATGTGGAAGCCCGCATGACGATGGCCGAGGGCGAGACGGTCAATTTCGTCGAGATGAGCCGCAAGGTCGAACTCGCCTTCACCGATTCATCGAACCCCAAGACCGACGACGTGGTCGTCGTGCCCGGCGCGATGCTCAAGGCGAACGTCGGCAAGGTCATCCAGAACCCGGAGTTGCCGTTCGACATTCGCGTGGAGGACTATGCCGACAACTCGGACCTCGCCGACCCCGGCAACGGGACTGGGCCGGACGTTTTCACCACCTTGATCGGCCAGCGAATCCGCATTGCGAAGCGATCGGAGGGCACCGGCATCGACACGGGGGCGCACGACGATGCGGCCCTCGTCCGCGTGACGCTCCTGGAGAAGGGCACGGACAAGGCGGTCGGCACCTACGTCGCGTCGCTGTGGCAGCAAGCGAACTTCACGTCCCGGCTGCCGCGTTTTGCGTTCCCGCCGCAGATGGTGAAAGCCGGCGGCAAGGAGTATGCCCTCGACCTTCGTCCGAAGCGGGTCTACAAGCCGTTCACGGTACGGCTGATCGAGTTCCGCCACGACGTTTACCCCGGTACCGACACGCCGAAGAACTATTCGAGCGAGGTCGAGATCGCTGACCCCGCGGCCGGCGACGACCGCACCGTCCTGATCCGCATGAATGCCCCGTTGCGCTACCGGGGCGAGACGTATTACCAATCGGGCGTGATGCAAGGCAAGAAGGGCACGATCCTGCAGGTCGTGCGCAACCCTGGTTGGACGCTGCCATACATCGCCTGCTGCATGGTGGCGTTCGGCATGGTTTGGCACTTCGGCCTCGGACTGTCGCAGTTTCTGTCGCGGAGGGCGTCGGCATGAGCGGGTGGACCCGGTTGACCCCCTGGATCGCGTCGGCCCTCGGCCTGGCGATGGTTGCGGCCCCGGCGATGCGCCACGCGAACGCTGGCAACATGGACCTGTCCGAATTCGCCCGGCTGCCGGTCGTCGATGGTGGGCGGGTTAAACCGCTCGACACGGTGGCCCGCACGAACCTGATGGTCATCAGCAGTCGGCAGAGCTACGACCGCAGCGCAACCGAAACCGGCCGGCCCGCAATCGAGTGGATGCTCGACGTCATGGCCGCGCGCGACCTGCGGTCCGATCCGGCCGAGTCGGCAGCCGCCAAGCTGCGCGTCTTCCGCATCGAGTCGCTGGAAATCCTGGGCCTCCTCAAGCTGGAGCCGCGGCCCGGCTCCTACCGCTACTCGTGGGCCGAACTCGACAAGAACCTGCCGGACCTGCGCCGGCGGATCGAGAAGGCCCGCGAAGCCGTCAAAAAAGACGCGAAGACCGCCGAGCCGGAGGACTTACAATACGTCGAACTGGGCAAACACTTGAGTGCCTACAACCAACTCGCGGCGTGGAGCGAGCCGCTGGTGGTACCGCCGCCGACGCCCGATAGCGAGCAGTGGCGGTCGCTCAACGACGTGGACGAGGAGATCGTCACCGCGATGGACCCGCAAGCCCGCGAGGCGGCGCGGTCGCAGGCGGTCGATTTCGTCGCCCGGATGCTCGAAGAGAACCGGGCCAACCTGGAGGCGATGGGCGAGGAGGGCCGGCAGCGCGTCAACGCCATGGTGAGCCGTTACGCGCAAATACTGCTGCTCGACCAGGCCGGCCAGTTGCGGGCGACGGTCAACCCCGCCGCCGGCGCGTTCGCCGACATCCTGGCGGCCCGCAAGGCCAACGACCCGGCGAAGTTCGCCACGGCCGTGGACGCCTACAAGCAGGCGACGGCCGACCGCATCAGCCCGGACGCGGCGCAGAAGGCCCGCGTCGAGGTCGCGTTCAATGCGGCCGCTCCGTTCATCTCCTGCTCCGGCCTGTACGTCATCGCCTTCCTGCTAGCGGCTGCGTCGTGGGTGATCTTCCCCGAACCGCTGCGACGTGCGGCCCTCGGCCTGACCGTCACGACGTTGCTGGTCCACACGGCGGCGCTGCTCGTCCGCATGTACCTGCTCGACCGGCCGCTGGTGTTCGTGACCAACCTGTACTCGTCGGCGGTGTTCATCGGCTGGGCGGCGGTGGTACTGGGGCTGGCCGTCGAGTGGGCGTTCGGCCGCGGCCTGGGCACGGCCGTCGCCGCGATGATGGGCTTCGCATCGCTTCTGATCGCGCACTTCCTCGGCATGGACGGCGACACGTTGCAGATGATGCAGGCGGTCCTCGACACGAACTTCTGGCTGGCGACGCACGTCACGGTGGTGACGCTCGGTTACGCGGCAACGTACTTCGCCGGCTTCTTCGCCATCGCGTACATCGTGTGGGTGTCGGTCCTCGACCGGGCCGACGCGGCGACGGCGCGGGGCCTGGCCGGCGTGGTCTACGGCGTGGTGTGCTTTGCCACGCTGGCTTCGTTCGTCGGCACCGTCCTGGGCGGCATCTGGGCCGACCAATCGTGGGGCCGCTTCTGGGGCTGGGACCCGAAGGAGAACGGCGCGGTCCTGATCGTGATCTGGAACGCCCTGATCCTGCACGCCCGCTGGGGCGGCATGGTCAAGTCGCGCGGCGTGGCGGTGCTGGCGGTGTTGGGCTGCATCGTGACGACCTGGAGTTGGTTCGGCACGAACCAATTGGGCGTCGGCCTGCACGCCTACGGCTTCCGCAGCGGCATGGCCGCGACGATCGTGGCGACGAGCATCGCGTTCCTGACGATCGCCGCCGTCGGCATGGTGCCGGGGTCGGTGTGGCAGAGCTTGGGCTTCCGCCCGGACCCGCAAGCGGCGAAGCCGAGCGGCAAACTGCGACCGGGCCGGGCGTGACCGCCGCAGTAAGAGTCACAGCAAATCGATCAATTGCTCGCCGCCGTGGGCTGGGTTTCCCGTGAGGCGACGCTGCTTCAGATCGACGATGAAGTCCATCATTTCCAGCGGGATTTGCCCGACGAGGACGGGAATCTCGTCGGGCACTTCGACGACATCGACCGTCGCGTCGCGCCCCTGAATCGTCACGCGCACCGCGCCGTATACGGCGGCCGTGCGAAGGCCGACACTCGAGCGCACCTGTTTCTCGTAGCGCTTCCGCAGACCGAGCTGCCGAATCAGCCGCGTCGGCAGCGCCAGCGACGTCGAGCCGGTGTCGACGAGTGCGTCCACGACTGTCACCCGACGCACTTGGTCCGGCAGAATAAGGCCGTTCTCGGCGTTCCACAAATCGCCCAAGTTTTCAATCATCGCCTCGGTCGTGACACGACCCATCGTTGAAAACTCCATCGGCGGCACCTCCGCGGGCATCCGCATTCTACCGCGCTGCGAACCGCTCCTGGAGTGCCCGCACCGTTAGCGGCTTCTCGCGCAGGGCACGGCATGCCTCGACTGCGGCCTGTGCCCCTGCCAGCGTCGTGATGCACGTCACGCCGTGCTGTACCGCGGCGGCGCGGATCTTTCCTTCGTCCGTGCGGCTGCCCTTACCCGACGGCGTGTTGATCACCAGGGCCACCTGCCCGTTCTTCATCCGGTCAACCAGGTTCGGTCGGCCCTCCTGCAACTTCGGAATCTCCTCGACCGCGACGCCGGCTGCCCGCAGTACTGCCGCCGTGCCGCGAGTGGCAATCACCTTGTAGCCCATGTCGGCCAGGCCGCGGCCGATGGCCACCGCGTCCGGCTTGTCGCGGTCGTTCACCGAAACGAACACGGTACCCGACTGCGGCAGCGCCGAGTTGGCGGCGAGCTGGCTCTTTGCAAATGCCGCCGGCAGGCTGTCGTCGATACCCATCACCTCGCCCGTTGAGCGCATCTCCGGGCCGAGGATGATGTCCACGCCGGGGAACTTGTTGAACGGGAAGACGCTCTCCTTGACCGAGACGTGCGTCGGCGTCACCTCGTCGGCGACGCCGAGTTCGTCGAGCGTCTTGCCGACCATAACCAGGGTCGCCAGCTTCGCCACCGGAACGCCGGTCGCCTTCGAGACGAACGGCACGGTACGACTGGCGCGCGGGTTGACTTCGAGGACGTACACCGTCGCAGGCGAGCCGGGAGCGTCAGCGA
>CAZNSL010000244.1:0-2009 GCA_964574975.1 uncultured Alcaligenaceae bacterium
CTCTGCATCAGGTCGGGGAACAACTCGGCGATCTGAGCGGTGCTGTAAGCCATGTCATCGTCTCCCTGGAATTAGCCACAGATAAACACAGATAAACACAGATGAATGCAAGGGGATTCTGTTGTATGCATCCGCGTTCATCTGTGTTCATCTGTGGCTAAATCATCGTCCGGCCCGTCGTAAGCGTGGTTGACCGGGTCGATCCGCCGCATCGGTTTCTCGCGGGTCTGCTCTTCCGTCGCGTGGGCGACCAGCCCCGGCGTGCGAGCGATCATGAAGATGCCGTTGAACGTCCGCGGGTCGAGGCCGAGGTCGGCCAGCACGGCCCCGATCGCGCCGTCCACGTTGATCGGTAGCGGCTTGCCGATCGCGGCGAACGCCCGCTCCACGGCCCGCGCCGCGCCGATGTGCGTCGCCGGGCCGCCGGTCAAACCGGCTTCAGCGGCCAACTCGAACAGGCGAGCGGTGCGCGGGTCCTTGGTGTGAATGCGGTGGCCGAAGCCGCTGATGCGCGCGCCGCTGGCCTTGATGCGCGTCACCTCCGCCGCGGCCACGGCGTCGATGGATTGCTTGCCGTCCTTCGCCGCGGCCAACAGGCCGGCAAGGTAGTTCGCGCAGTCCTCGATGGCTCCGCCGTGGTGGCGGTTGATCGCCATGATGCCGGCCGCGACCGATGCCGACAGCGTCGCGCCAGTGCTGGCGACGGTGCGGGCCGCGAGGCAGCTCGGCGGCGTGCAACCGTGGTCGATGCTGGAGACGAGGATGCCGTCCATCAGCCGGCCGACGCGCTCGTCCGCCTTCTTGCCGGTCAGGATCAGGTAGACGGCCGCGCCGAAGCTGACGTGGCCCATCAGGCCGGCGATGTCGCGGCCGCGAACCGCGACCTTGTTCGGCTCGATCTTGGTGATGGCGCTCGTCCACACGGCCTTGCGCTCGGCGTCGGTCATCAGGCTGCGGCTGCCGCGGGCGCGCAGCACGGCGACGGCCGCCTCCGGCAGTTCGCCGAACGAATCGACGACCGTGGCACCGACCGCCCTCAGCGCGGCGACCTTGCCGGCGTGCGTGCCGGTGTTGCCCTCGATGATCGCGCCGGCGTGGCTGAAGCGCGTGCCCGACTTCGCCGCCTTGCCGCCGACGTAGGCGACCACCGGCTTGGTCACGCGCCCGGCCTGCATGAGCGCGGCCAGGTCTTCCTCCTGCGACCCGCCGATCTCGCCGAACAGGGCGATCGCGTCCGTGGCCGGATCGTCCTGGAACATGAGCGCCACATCGGGGACGCGGATGCCGAGGACCGAGTCGCCGCCGACGTGGACGATCGACGAGATGCGCACGCCGGCTTGTCCCAGGTAGTACGCGGTACTCGACGCCATGCCGCCGGAACGCGAGATGACGCCGACGCCAGTGCCGCCGGGTAACGGCGGCTTGAACCACTCGCGGGCCGACTCGGCCCGACCGCCGATCATGCCGACCACGCCCTGCCCCGGGCTGGCGATGCCGAGCGTGTTCGGCCCGACGAAGCGCACGCCCTTGGCCTTGGCCGCCGCCGCGATCTCCATCGCGTCCCATACCGGCACCCGGTCGGCGACCAGCACGACGAGCTGCACGCCGGCATCGATGGCTTCGAGCGCCGCCGACTTGACGAGGGCCGCCGGCACGAACAGCACCGAGATGTCTACGCGGCCGAGGGCGGCGACGGCGTCGCGAACGGTGTCGAACACCGGCACGCCGAGGACGCTTTGACCGCCCTTGCCCGGCGTGACGCCGCCGACGACTTGCGTGCCGTAGTCGAGCATGAGCCGGGCGCGGGCCTGCCCCTCGCGGCCGGTGATGCCCTGCACGACGACGCGCTTCGATTTGTCGATCAGGATCGCCATTGGTTCGTTGCCAGTCGGCGTGCCCCTGAGCGGGGGGGGGGCCCCCCCCCAGCGGTAGGCAAAAACAAGGGGGTGGGGCCCCCCCCCACCAGCCGACACCGCCCCCCGCAAACCACACCGCCAGAAACCCCCCCC
>CAZNSL010000244.1:2019-7705 GCA_964574975.1 uncultured Alcaligenaceae bacterium
CTGGGGGTGTCCCGGGGTGGGGTGGGTGTCTGCCTTTTGCGTGTGTGTCTCTTGCGGGGGGTTCCGCCCCCCCGCTCAGAGAGTACTCAGCCCCGGTATCTCCAACTCGACGTACACCCCCGGCACGCCGTCGCGGCGGCACTCCACCTCACACGCGATGAACTCGCTGTCCTTCGTCGCCACGTCGCCGACCACACTCGGCCGGCCGCCGTCGTCGCGCAGCAGCCCGCCCGAGCGGGCCACGATCGCCGGCCCGTTCTCGGACCACGCCCGCGGGTCGATCCACAGCGTACCGCCGCGGATCGGCCACGACATCGCCGACGCCTGGCCGACGAACGCCGGCTTGCGCGGCGGTCGCGGCGTCCACGGCTCGGCCTGCGACGCCGCGACCAGCGCCGCGAACCGGGCCGCGATCTTCGCTGGTGGGTCGGTCTTCTTGTAGCCCTCGACCGTCGCCGACAGGTCGCGCGTCGCCGATTGCAGGATGTCCACGGCCAGGTCTTCGGTGTTGCCGCCGAGGCGGATCACCGCGGGGATGTTGAGTTCCAGTTCCCAGAACGCCTTCGCCAAGCCATAGGCCGACCAGTACTGCTCCTGGCTGGCGACGCCGGAGCCGGAGCCGAAGTAGCCGACCAGGCCCGGCTGCGCCAGGATGATGCGGGCCGCCCGATAGACCTTGGCCGGCGACGGGTTGCCCGAGGTATCGGTGAAGTTGGCGACCGTAAAGCCTTCGGTCATGACGGCGTCCATCGCCATCATCGAGCCGCCGCCGCCCGCGCCGTGGAAGCCGACTAAACCCTTCGATCCCGCGGCTGGCGCGGTCGCCATCTGCACGAAGTAGAAGGTGCCGCGCTGGTCGGCCTGTTCGACGGCGTAGGCGACCTTCTCCAACGCCGTCGGCGGATGGTCGAGTTCGCGGGCGATGTCGATGCCCAGCTCCGGGTGGCGGAACACAGCGTAGTCGTCCACCGTCACCCGGCAGTCGGCGGCCATCACCCGGCCGTTGGCCGTCACGACGAGCGGGTTGACTTCGAGCGACCGCGCCTCGATCGACTTCGCCACGCGGAAGACGCTCAACACGGCGTCGCGCAGGGCCGCGCGGGTCGTCGCGTCGAATCCGGCTGCCGTCAGCGCATCGTCGATCTCCGCGGCCGCGGGGCCATCGGGCAACGGGCAGGCGATGCGGCGCACGTCGCGGCCGCGCTCCTCGATGCCGCTGCCGCCCGTGGCTCCGAGCAACAGCACCGGCTGTCGCTCGCGGTCGTCCACCGACAGCGAGACGAACAACTCGCGGCCGATCGCCAGCTTCTCCTCGACGAGCAGTTCGGTGACGGGGAAGTTGCCGACGGCGATCTGCAACAGTCGCCGGGCGTGATCGGCGGCCTGCTGCGGCGTGTCGGCGAATGCGACCCCGCCGAGGGCCGCCCGGCCCGTCGTCCACGCCTGAATCTTGAGGACGCACGGCCCTTCGAGCCGGGCCGCCGCCTGGGCCGCTTCCTCCGGCGACCGGGCGACGTGCCCGCGCGGCACGGCGATGCCGGCCTGCGCGAGAATCGCCTTTCCCTGGTACTCGTGCAGCCGGGCCATAGTGCGTGTCGGACGTTCCGTGCGGGCGAAGGCTAGCTGTGCCAACAGGTGGGTAGGATATGAGTCGGGTGCGGTCTCTTGAATAGTCCGGGCGGCGCGACCGTGTGGCAACGGTCCGCCTCCACGGCTAAGACAAGGGAACGGCATTCGCTCCGACTTCCACTTCGGACCACTCATGATCCTTCGCGCCATCGTCTGCGTCGTCGCCCTGGCTTCTTGTGCCCCGGCCGCCGAGCCGTTCCGGCCCGACCTGCTCGCGGTGCGCCGGCACGCGACCGGCTACCGCTACCCGCAGCACGGTTGGGTCGTCCTGCACATCGAAGGCGAACCGTACGAGCGCGGCACCCAGCACGGCCGGCTTTTGGCCAAGGAGATCGAAACCTACATCGCCGCCCTGTCCGAACATCGCGCTCCGAAGTCGCCGGCCGACTACTGGGACCTGTACCGCCAGACCGTCGGCGGCATGTACCTGCACCGCTTCGACCGCGAACACCTGGAGGAGATGAAGGGCATCGCCGACGGGGCCGCGGCCGCCGGCGTCAAGGTCCACGGCCGGCCGATCGACCTGACCGACGTGGCCGGCGTCAACCTGTGGGTCGAACTCGCCTGCCTCGACGACGCCCTGCGGGCCACGCCCGACGGGCTGGACGCGCTCAAGCCCGCCAAGGGCGTGGCGGCGGCCGCGCCCCCGCCGCAGGAACACCACTGTAGCGCGTTCGCCGCCACCGGCCCGGCCACGGCCGACGGGCAGATCGTCTTCGGTCACATCACTATGTGGAACATCCATCAGGCGTCGCACTTCTTCGTCTGGCTCGACGTGAAGCCGGCCAAGGGCCACCGCATCGTTATGCAGACGTTCCCCGGCGGCATCTACTCCGGCATGGATTACTACCTCAGCTCGTCCGGCCTGATGCTAACCGAGACGACGATCAGCCAGACGCGCTTCGACCCCGACGGCACGCCGCTGGCCAGCCGTGCCCGCCGGGCCGTGCAGTACGCCAACACCATCGACGAGATGGTCAAGGAACTGACGAACCGGAACAACGGCCTGTACACGAACGAATGGCTGATGGGCGACACCAAGACCAACGAGATCGCCGTGCTGGAGCAGGGCACGCACGCCTACCGGCTGCGCCGCAGCTCGAAGAACGAGTGGATGCTGCCCGGCGTCGAGGGCTTCTACTGGGGCTGCAACAACGCCAAGAGCCTGCCGGTGCGCCTCGAGACGATCGCCAGCGTGGCCGGCCGGCCGGAGGACGTTTCGTGGCGGCCGGCCGACCGCGACCTCGGCTGGCTGAGCCTGTACCGGCAGTCTCGCGGCAAGATCGACGCCGACTTCGGCAAGCGCGCCTACGCCGGGCCGCCGCTGGCCAAGGTGCACTCGCTCGACGCCAAGGTCACGACGACGGCGATGGCGAAGCAACTGCAAGCCCACGCGGTCTTCGGCCCACCCTACGGCCGAGTCTGGGAGCCGCAGGAGTGGCAGAAGGACAAGTGGCGGATCGTTCGTCCGCTGGTGCCCAACGACTGGACCGTGCTGACGACCGCGGAACCGGGCCGGACGGAGCGGGTCGCCGCTGACCTGGTCGCGGCGAAGTCGGCCGACGCAGCCAGCGAATCGCCGACGACCGCCGCATGGCACGGCACCCTCGTGCCGAAGTCGGACGCCGACCTGTGGCTGACGGCCGGGTTCGCCCGTTACGAGCGGCTGGTGGCGCTGGAGAACGCTCTGCGCGAGAAGGGTGGCGGCAAACTGACGCCCGACGCCCGCCGCGAACTCGACCTCGGCCTGTTCCGCTACCGCAGCGACTACCTCGCGGCCCGGCTGGCTCGGCCGGCGTGGCGCGACGGCGGCAGCGCGCCGAGTCTGCTCGATGCCGAGTTCGACCGGCCGCGCTGGCACCGCGAACAGACTGCCTACGGCGTCCTGACGCTGCACGCCCTGCGCGAGTTCGTCGGCACCGATGGGTTCGTTGCGGTCATGGACACCTTCGGCAAGGCCAACGCCGGCCGCGAAGCGACGGTCAACGCCTTCGCCGTCGCCATGGCCGACCGCACCGGCAAGGCCGTGGCCCGTTGGCTGGCCGAGCGCGGCGACGACCCCAAGGTCGGCGGCGCGACCTTTTCGGCGGCGCACTGGCTCCACGAAACGGACGCGGCCGTCATCGTCTACGGTACGACCGGCAACGTGGCGGCCAATCGCGCCGCCGCGACCGCACTCCAGACCGCGATCCGCGTCGGCCACGACAACACCACCGTCCCGGTGAAGTCGGACGCGGAGGCGACCAACGCGGACCTGATCGGGCGGCACGTCGTCCTGGTCGGCGGCCCGACGACGAACGCGGTCGCCCGGCGGTTCGCGGCCGCGTTCCCGGTGAAGTTCGGCAGCGGCTCGGTGGCGGTCGGCGACGAGGTGTACGCGCACGAGGGCACGGCCGTCGTGGCGGCGGGCACCAACCCGCTGTCGCCGCGGCACTCGGTGGTCGTCGTGGCCGGCCTGTCGGCCGATGCGACCTACCGCGTCGCGGAGCGCGGCACGTTCCCGGTGGCCGAGGTGGGCGTGTACCCGCGCGACGGCGCACCGCGACGGCTGGTCGTTACGAAGCCGACAGACGGTGCCGGCGGCGGGCGGTGATGCGGCGAGACCCGTTTTGGAGTGCGGGGGGGGGGGGGGGGGGGGGGGGGGGGGGGGGCGGGGGGCTCGACGCCGCTTTGGATGGTTTCGCCGGCACGATCCAAAGCGACGTCGATCCGCCGCACTCCAAAAAGATCACAGCGCCGCGTCAATGAGGCGGTACGCGGCCAACAGCCGTTCGCGCAGCGGGGCCGCCCGCCGCGTCAGGTCGCGCTGCGCCTCGGCGTACTCGGTGCGACCGTCCGGCGTCTCGATGGCGATCGGCTCCAGGCCGTCGGCGCGGAGGTCGTACGGGCTGGCACGCATGTCGAACGTGCGCGCGTCGCACGCCAAGAGGAAGGCGTCGGCCGTCAGCTCCGCCGGCGCGAACGGGGCGATCTTGTAGGCGAACTTGTACAGGTCCATCGTGACGTGGACGCAGCCGGGTTGGTCGAAGCGGATCGACGTGCGGCGTTCCAGCGCGTGGCGGTTGAGTGGCACCGCCGCCGGCGTGAAGAAGCGGAAGGCGTCGTAGTGCGTGCAGGTCGGGCCGAGCGCTTCGACGGTCGCATCGATGACCGCCGGCGCGAGCCGTAGCGGCGTGCGGGCGTGTCGTACGTCGGCGGTGCGGTAAACCATCGCCCACTCGTGCAGGCCCCAGCAGCCCGCATGCGGCGGTCGGGCCGCCACCGCTTCCAGGTAGTCGATGGCCCAACGCAAGTAGCCGCGACGGTGCGCCGGGAAGCGGGCTGCGGGAAGCGTCATGCCGCCGACGGTCGGCTCGAAGTGGTGCGGCCAATCGAGGTCGGCGGGCGTTGCGCCTTCCAGAACGACGCCGACGCCGGGCGACCAGCGCACGAGCTGCGACGGTCGGAACGAGTAGTACTCGAAGAGGAAGTCGTGGGCGGGATGCTTCGCCCCACGGGCGCGGCGCTGGAGGTGCGCATCGACGAACGGCCGCAGGCGCTCGGCGTGAGCGGCGCGGCGCGCCGACCACGCGGCGGCGGGAAGCGTCGCAGCCATGTCACACCAGCGGCAGGGCGATCTTCGGCGAGCCCGAGCCGGGGGCGTCAGCGACCGGAGTCTTGAACCCTCCGGTCGCGGACGCACCCGGCTCGCCGACGTATTCGCTCGTCACCGCATCGCCGAAGAGCGTGTACGCCGAGGCGTCCGTCACC
Source organism: uncultured Alcaligenaceae bacterium (assembly GCA_964574975.1). Lineage (GTDB taxonomy): Bacteria > Planctomycetota > Planctomycetia > Gemmatales > Gemmataceae > JAXMAS01. The sequence continues at coordinate 7,399 of CAZNSL010000244.1, forward strand.
CGCACCGCGATCGGCCGACCGGCCAACCGCCGCGGGCCGTCGAAGACGACGATGTGGTCCGTCATCGTCCGGCCCGTCATCTGGATGACCTCGGTCCTCGCTTGCGCGTCGGGCTCATACCATTTGCTCGGCCCTTCCACCAACACCTCGACCGTCGCGCCGATCCAGCGCCGATGATCGGCCAGGCTCTGCTCGGCCTGGATCGCGAGCAAGTCGTTGTTGCGGCGCTTCTTCACTTCCTCAGCGATGTCGTCGGGGTACAGCTCGTCGGCTTTGGTGCCGGGACGGGTGCTGTACTTGAAGATGA
>CAZNSL010000245.1:0-4718 GCA_964574975.1 uncultured Alcaligenaceae bacterium
GGAGCGCTGCACTTCTTGGCTAGCACGGCGCTGCACTTCTTGGCTAGCGTTTACAGGTGTCCTCGGAGACCCCCAAGGCCGCGGCGATGTCGCGCTGGTACCAGCCTTGCTGCTTCAAGTGTAACGCCCGCAACCTCCGCCACTCACGCCAGTCAGCGGGGATGAAGTCCGACGCTTCCATCCCCTTATCTTACCAGGAAAAAAGTTCGACCTTCTTTGCGCAGCGGTCAGTAGGATGTCGTCACGCCCGACACTCGGCGAGACGGCGATCATGTTCACGCGGCGCGACTTCCTTTCCACGTCGGTGGCATCCCTCGCGTTGATGCCCGGCGTCCGGCGGCCCGCCGTCGAGCGGTGCGTCTTTGTCGTTCTCACCGGCGGGCCGAGCCACCTCGACACGTTCGACCCGAAGCCCGACGCGCCGGCCGAGGTGCGCGGGCCATTCCGCCCGATCCGCACGTGCGTCCCCGGCCTGATCGTCAGCGAACTGTTGCCGCAACTGGCCGCCCGTGCGGATCGCGTGGCGTTCGTGCGCTCCGTGTACCACATCGAGCCGCCGCTGCACGAGGTCGGCTTGCAACTCGTGCAGACGGGTCGGTTCGCTGCCCGCGGGCCGGAATCGCCACACGTCGGGGCACGCCTCGCCGCGGCGTGTGGCCGACCGTGGTGTATCCTGCCCGAACCCGTCGGAGGGCTGGGCCTCGACATCGGATGCGGGCAATGCTTGGGGTCTGGTGTCCGAGCCGGAAGCGTGAGCGACGGCCCCGAGCACTCAGGGCCGTCGCTGACGCTTCCGGCTCGGACGACTCGTCCGTCAAATTTCATCGCCAACTGCCGGCGTGCCGTGCAACTCGTCGAAGCCGGGGCGGTGTGCGTCGTGGTCAACCAGTTCACGGGCGTCTTCGACGCTCCGAGCTGGGACTGCCACGCCGACGGCGGCCGACTGGCCGCGACGTTCGACGACTACCGCGCGACGGTCGCTCCAGCGTTCGATCGCGGCTTTGCACTATTGATCGACGGATTGGCCGAGCGAGGTCTATTGGATTCGACGCTGGTTGTCGCCGCCGGCGAACTCGGGCGGACGCCGTTCGTGAACCCGCACGGCGGCCGCGATCACTGGGCCGGCTGCTGGTCGGTGCTGTTCGCTGGCGGCGGCGTCCGTGGCGGGACGGTGCTGGGTGCATCGGACGCGCTCGGCGGCGAACCGACAGACCGGCCAGTGCCAGCGGCCGCTATCGCCGCAACGGTGCTGCACGCCGCCGGCGTACACTCGGACACTCCGGCCGAACCGCTCCGCGACCTGTTCGGATGACGCCGATGCACGCGCTGCTTTGCCTCGTGCTTGCGTACCCGGCCGCCGAGCCACTGGCGGGCACGCAACCACTCGCGTTCACCGGTGACCCCGCTGCGGCGATGGTCGCTGGCATCCACCGTTACCTCGACCGCGAACTGGCCGCCGCACCCGCTCGCCGGGATGCGTTGCCGTCCAGCACGATCGAAGACCGACGCGCACGGCTGCGTGCGATGCTCGGCGCGGTCGATGCGCGGGTGTCGCCGTGCGAAGTTGAACTCGTAGCGACGCCGTCCCGCTCAGCGCTGCGCGGCGGGACGGATGTATTCCAGTGCTTCGAGGTTCGCTGGCAGGCCCTCCCCGGACTGTACGCGGAGGGCTACCTGTTGGAGCCGCGGGGCAAGGCGAAAGCGAGCGTCGTGGCGGTTCCCGATGCGAACGTGCGGCCGGAGGCCGTCGTCGGTCTTGAGGACACACTTTCGCCAGACGCGCAATTTGCTCGCCGGCTGGCGCAGAACGGCTGCCGTGTCCTCGTACCGGCGGTCCTCGACCGCGCCGATCACCTGAGCGGCAACGAGCGGCTCGGCAAGGTCACCAACCAGTCGCATCGCGAGTTCGTCCACCGCATGGCCTACGAAATGGGTCGCACGCTGATCGGCTACGAGGTGCAGAAGGCCCTTGCCGGCGTCGCTTGGCTCCATGCCCAGGGCCAGCCCGTCGGGTTGTACGGCGACGGCGAGGGCGGTCGCATCGCCTTATATGCGTCGGCCCTGTCGGACGGTGTGTCGGCGACCGCGGTCGTTGGCGGGTTTGGGCCACGGGAGGCCGCCTGGACCGAGCCACTGGACCGGAACCTTTGGGGTTGTCTGACCGAGTTCAGCGACGCCGAGGTCGCCCGGATGATTCGCAAGCCCCTATTCATCGCCCCGGCTGCCGGCGCTCCGCCCGAAGTGCAACGTGCCGGAGGGCGACGTTCCGGTGCCGCACCCGGCGCGTTGCGCCAGGTCTCGGACACGGCGGTGCGCGCGGAATGTGCGAGGGTCGGCGAATCGTTCAACCGTTACCGTTCGACGGGCGAGGGACTGATGACCGACTTCCTCGCCGCCCTAGGCTCAGACGCGCCGAAGCCTTTGGCCGCGGAACCGCGGTTCCGCGAGGAGTCGAAACCCACCGACGACACCGCACGGACGCAGCGCCAGTTCCGCCAGTTCGTCGACTTCACGCAGAAGTTGTGGCACGACTGCCTCACCGTCAGAGCCAGTCGCCACGACGACCGAAACCGCTTTTGGTCGGAACTCATCGGCAAGCTGCCGGCCGCGAGCGTGCCACCGAACCCGCGGTCGCGCCCGATTCTCGACGAGCCGAAATGGACCGGTCATGAGGTCGTACTCGACGTGCATCCCGACGTGTTCGCGTTCGGCGTGCTACTCGTGCCGAAGGGTCTCAAGCCCGGCGAGCGGCGGCCGGTGGTCGTCTGCCAGCACGGCCTCGAAGGCACGCCGCGCAGTTGCATCGACGCCGAACCGCGGCCGACGTACAAGCGCTTCGCCGCCAAGTTGGCCGACCTCGGCTACGTCGTCTACTGCCCACAAAACCCGTACAAGGGCGGCAACGAGTTTCGGCAGATCGTTCGCAAGGCCAACCCGCTCAAACTGTCGCTCTACTCGTTCATCGTTCGGCAACACGAAGTCACGCTCGACTGGCTGGCGACGCAGCCGTTCGTGGACGCCGACCGCATCGCGTTCTACGGGCTAAGCTACGGCGGCAAAGTTGCCATGCGCATCCCGCCCGTGCTGCCGCGCTATTCCGCCGTGATCTGCTCTGGCGACTTCAACGAGTGGGTCGGCAAGTGCGTGTCGGTAGAACTCGACCGCAGCTACATGTACACCGGTGAGTACGACATGTACGAGTTCAATCTCGGCGGCACGTTCCACTATTCGGACATGGCCGCCCTGATCTGCCCGCGCCCCTTCATGGTCGAGCGCGGCCACGACGACGGTGTCGGCACCGACGAGATGGTGGCCTACGAGTACGCCAAGGTGCGGCGGCACTACGTCAAGCACGGCGTTGGCGACCGCACGGCCATCGAGTTCTTCAACGGCGGACACATGGTTCACGGAGTCGAAACGTTCGCGTTTCTCAAGCGTCATTTGGGGTGGCCGCGATGAGCGCCGACGAGGTCGCGTTCCTCCGCGCGATCGCTGCCGAGCCGGAAGACGACTTGCCACGGCTCGTTTACGCCGATTGGCTCGACGACCGCGGCGACCCGCGCGGCGAATACATCCGCGTCGCCGTGGAACTGGAGCGAACCACGACGGAGGCCCTCGTCGCGCGGGAACGCACCTTGCGCGCCCAGCACGGTGCGACGTGGCAGCTGCCGCACGAATTCGACGATCAAATCTTCCGACGTGGCTTCGTGGAAACCCTCGTCGTTAGCCGGACGCAGGCGGCCAACCTGCCGGCCATCGACCCGACGACATCGACGATTCTGGCGTTGGTGCTGGCGCACGAACTCGACGAATACGACGTGGCGAACATCGCCGCAAACGACTTCGGCCGTCGCATCTGGCGGTTGACAGTTTTCGATCCGAACGACCAACTCGGACCACTCGTGACTGACGCATGCCCGAACCTTCGCGGGTTAGAAGTGGTGCGGCCGGAAGGGTTCGGACAACTGGCCGACCTCGGTTTCCTGTACGGCCCGACCGGCGACGCCGTTGCGGAGACGGTTGCCTCGGCAGCCACGCTGGCGGGACTGGAATGGCTTGCTCTCGTCGGACACGCCGAGGAGGACTTTTCGACCCGCATCCACGCGGCGGCGGCGGGAGACATTGCCCGCTCGCGCTTCCTCACCAACCTGAAACATCTTGTCCTCTCGCACAATGCCATTGGCGACGGTGGCTTGGCGTCGCTGGCTATGTCGGGCAACTGCGCGTCGCTCGAAACGCTCGACCTTACGGATAACGATATCGGCGAGTCGGAGGATGTCGCGGTCGAACGGCTGTGCGAGTCGCCGTACTTCGACTCGCTGACGCATCTCGACCTGCGGATGAATCCGATCGGGTACGAGGCGCGTCGCCTCTTGCGCCGCCGATTCGGGGATGTCGTTTTGATGTAGAATCCAGCTGCGAACCATCGCGTACGGACGCATCGCCATCATGTCACCAACTCCACCTCTGCGAGAAAGATCATGCGACAACCCGCCGTCGCCTCCGTGCTGCTGCTCACCGCGGTTTGTGCCGCCACACTGACGGCCCTCGACATCCGTTCCGACGAGCCACCGGCCGCCATGCCGCGACTGTTGCCGGGTGTCACGTCGGACGGCTTCCTTCAACTGCCCAACCAGTGGCGACTGCGGCCCACCGGTACGCAACTCGAACTCGGCGACTTCCCCGTGAACATGGCGCTGCACCCCGACGGGCGATTC
>CAZNSL010000245.1:4728-7683 GCA_964574975.1 uncultured Alcaligenaceae bacterium
GGTGGCCGTTACCTCGCGGTCTTGCACTGCGGCTACAAGGACCACGAGGTCGTCGTCGTGGACACGATCGCGCGGGCGCGCATTGTGTCGCACGCGTCCATCGAGCAGGCTTTCTACGGCATGTGTTTCTCTCCAGATGGCTCGAAGCTCTACACCAGTGGCGGAGAGTTCGAGGTCGTCCACGCCTTCGATTTCAAGGACGGCTACCTGTCGAACCACGCGCAGATCCGCGTTGCCGACGTGAAGGCGAAGTACATCCCTGGTGGGCTGGCCGTCACGCCCGACGGCGCGACGCTTGCCGTCTGCGGCACCTGGGGCAACGCCGTCACGCTCGTGACCGTCGCCGACCCGACGAAGCAAACCGTCGTCTCGCTCGGCCCGACCGGCATGGACCTGCCGGGGGAGAAGACTGGGCCGACCTTTCGCGAGAACGAGGGCGGCAGCCGGGTGGACGTAACGCACCAGTGCTTCCCATACGCCTGCGTCGCCGAGCCGAGCGGCAAGCGGTTGTTCGTCTCGCTCTGGAACAAGGCGGCTGTCGCCGTCATCGACCTGGCCGAGCAGAAAGTGGTTGCCACGTGGCTGACCGAGCGGCACCCGACCGAAATGGCACTCCGGCCCGACGGCAAGGCACTCTACGTCGCTTGCGCCAATTCGACGAAGGTCAGCGTCCTCGACCCCGCGAACGGCAAGGCGCTTCAGACAATCAACTGTGCGCTCTACCCGGCCGCACCGAGCGGCAATACGCCCAACAGCCTGACGCTGTCGCCCGACGGGGAGATGCTCGTCGTCGCCAACGCCGACGCGAACAACCTGGCCGTCTTCAACGCCGCCGACCGCGACGACGCCAAGCCGCTCGGCTTCATCCCGACCGGCTGGTATCCGACCAGTGTCCGCTTTAGCGCCGATGCGCGGACTCTGTACGTCGCCAACGGCAAAGGCTCCGGGTCGCGCGCCAACCGTTACGGCCCGTCGCCGCGGGCACGCCGGCCGGCGACCCTGGACGAGTACATCGGCGGCCTGTTCCGCGGCACGCTCAGCACGATTCAACTGCCGACCCCGAGCCAAATGGCCCGTCTGAGCCGACTCGCCTATGCGTGCAGTCCGCTCAAAGCCGATGCCACTCCCGGCGGCCAGCGTGAGGCCGACAATCCGATACCGGCCAAGGTCGGCGACCCCAGCCCGATCAAGTACTGTATCTACGTCGTCAAGGAGAACCGCACCTACGACCAGGTGCTCGGCGACGTGCCGCGCGGCAACGGCGACGCGAGTCTGTGCCTGTTCCCCGAAACGGTGACGCCCAATCACCATGCCATCGCTCGCGAGTTCGTGTTGCTCGACAACATCTACGTCGATGGCGAGGTATCGGCCGACGGGCACGAGTGGTCGATGGGGGCGTATGCGACGGACTTCGTCGAGAAAGCGTGGCCGCTGGCGTACCGCTCGAACACGCTGCGCAAGATCGGCTACCCGGCCGAGGGCAACTACGACGCGCTGGCCCGCCCCGCTGGTGGTTATATCTGGGACCGCTGCGCCGAGGCTGGCGTCTCGTACCGCTCCTACGGCGAATGGGTCGAGAACGGCAAGACGCCGGACGCCCCACGGCGTGCGTCGGTCAAGGCGCTGGAAGGGCACTTCGACCCCGGCTTCCACTCCTACGACCTCGACTACCCCGACCAGAAGCGAGCCGACCGTTTCATCAGCGAACTTCAGCGATTCGAGCGCGAGGGCGGGATGCCTCGGCTGTCGATCGTACGGCTTCCGAACGACCACACGTTTGGCACGCGGGCCGGCAAACTGACGCCGACGGCGATGGTGGCCGACAACGATCTCGCCCTCGGCCGCGTCATCGAGGCGATTTCCCAGAGCAAGTTCTGGCCTGAGACGGCCGTATTCGTCATCGAGGACGACGCCCAGAATGGTCCCGACCACGTGGACGCGCACCGCGTCGTGGCCTTGGTCGTGTCGCCGTACACAAAACGCGGCATCGTCGACTCGACGATGTACTCGACGAGTTCGATGCTGCGGACGATGGGCCTGATCCTCGGCACCAAACCGATGAGCCAGTTCGACGCCGCCGCGACGCCAATGTACCACTCGTTCCAGGCCAGGCCGGACCTGCGACCGTACGCACACCGCGTCCCGAAGGTGGACCGCGCGGCGAAGAACACCGCTGCCGCATGGGGAGCGCAGATGTCGGAGAAGTTCGATCTCGCCAAGGAGGATCAGGCCGACGACCTGCTCTTCAACGAGGTCATCTGGCGGTCGGTGAAGGGGCCGAATTCGCCGATGCCGGCCCCGGTGCGGGCGGCATTCGTCTTCCCGCACGAGGACAAGGACTGAGGAGTTAGCCACAGATGAACACAGATGAACGCGGATAAAACAGCAGCAGGATTCGATCTGCTGCTGATCCGCGTTCATCTGTGTTCATCTGTGGCTAATTCCTCAGTATCATCAATGTCGTATCCGCCCGAACCGAGGGGGCTGCGATGATGTTGCGCCGTACTGTTGCATTGTGTGGGGTGCTACTGATGGCGACCGGGGCCGCCGCGAAGCCGCGGGCGATGACCGTCGATGATCTGTTCCGTTTCCAACGAGTCAGCGATCCGCGGATCAGCCCCGACGGCAAGCTCGTCGTTTACGCCGTCACCTCCGTCACCGACGCTGCCAACAACAAGACGCAGTCGAACCTTTGGCTGGCGGCGACCGACGGCAAGTCGCCACCGCGTCGGTTGACCACGACCGACAAGAAGGACCGTCGGCCGCGCTGGTCGCCCGATGGCTCCAAGGTGCTGTTCGAGTCGACGCGCTCCGGCGAGGGGCAACTCTGGGTCATCGACCTGGGCGGCGGCGAGGCCCGTCAGCTTACCACCATCAGCACCGAGGCCGGCAATGCCGTCTGGTCGCGCGACGGGCAGCAGATCGCGTTCGTTTCTGCGGTCTATCCGGAGTTCA
>CAZNSL010000246.1:0-768 GCA_964574975.1 uncultured Alcaligenaceae bacterium
CGGCGGCCTCGACCAGTGCGAGGGAGTAGCCCTCCGTCGTCGACGACAGGACGAATACGTCGAACGCGGCGAGCAGCTGGCCGACGTCGCCGCGCATGCCGAGGAAGCGGACCGCCCCGCCGAGGCCGAGTCGGCCGGCCTGCGATTCCAGTGCGCCCCGCGTCGGTCCGTCGCCGACGATCACGAGCGCAACCGGCAGCGCCTTCTGGAGCAGCAGATGCATCGCCTGCAGCAGCGTCGCGTGGTCCTTGACGGGGTTCAGACGTCCGACGATGCCGAGCACGACCGCCGTCGGAGCGAGCGCGAACTGCGCCCGCAAGGCCTCCCTGGCATCGGCGGAGCGGACGGCGATCGCGCCGAGGTCCACGCCATTGGCAACGACGACCGTCTTGGCGGCGGGCACGATGCCGGCGCGAACGAAGCGATCGCGCGCGGCGGCGCAGACCGCGACGGCCGTGTCGGTACGCCGCAGCGCCATTCGATACAGCCTCTCGAGGCGCTGGCCGCCTGACCGGCTGCCCATGCCGTGACGGGTGTTGAGCCTGCGCGAGATGCCCAGTCCGGCGGCCGCCGCGACGGCGTAATAGTGCGCCACTGCGTTGTGCGTGTGCAGCACGTCGGGTGCCTGCCGGCGCAGTGTGGAACGCAGCATGAAGAGCGCCCGGACATCGAGCCCGGAGGTCTTGCCGATCACGGAGACCTCGACGCCGCGCGCACGCGCGCCGGCGGCGAGCGCGCCCTCGTGGAACAGGCAGACGATGCTGCTCT
>CAZNSL010000246.1:778-7680 GCA_964574975.1 uncultured Alcaligenaceae bacterium
CCCTGTGCGCGCTGCCATGCCGCGAGCGAAATCACCACCTGCTCGAGGCCGCCGACGGCCAGGCTCTCGACGACGTGCACCACCTTCATCGCGAGGCCTCCGCGTCGCGCCGGCCGCCCGAAGCGATCCTCGGGCGTGCACCGCCGCCTCTCGTCGATCGAGGCGAGCTGCGAGCGCGGATCGCGGTCGGCTTCATGCAAGGCTCAGCAGGACGCGCGTCAGCAGGAACAGGAACACGATGCTCGCCAGCTCCAGCACCACCAGGCGGCCCAGCATGTCGGTGGCACGCACTGGCGCAAAGCCGGGCCAATGACGGCGCACCAACTGGTACACGGCGACGATGAGCGCGATCAGCAGGTAGAGGATGAGCACGTAGCTGCGGCTGAGGAAGAATGCCGCCACCAGCGATCCGGCCAGCGAACAGGCGAGCGTCAGCGCGGCAAGCTGCAGGTCGGCCCACTTCGGAGGCGGCTCGGTTGGCGGCGCCGGCGGCAGTCGAACTTCGTAGCGCGATCGGCCGACACCGGCGGGCGCGGGCACCGGCGCCGGCGGCTCGGGCGAGCGCAGGATGCGATACAGCATCAGCGCCGACACGGCGAGGATGGACAGCCAGAAGAAGTAGCCGAACAGTCCCAGCTCGGCGATGGCGAGGACGAAGGAGTTGTGTGCGGTGAGCCGCGTGTGCTCCACGAACATGCCCTTGCCGACACCGAACAGCGGGTAGCTCCGGAACATCTCGAAGCCTTCGTACCAGGCATCCCAGCGACCAGCGGCCGAATCCTCGTCCGCGGACATCTCGCTGATCCTGCTCGGAGCGACGAGAATGAGCGGGATGAGCAGCAGCGGCACGACGACCACGCTGCGCAAGAGCCCGTACCTGCGCACGCCATAGACGAACAGCATGGCGGCGATGCCGAGCATGCTGCCGCGGGAATTGCAGAGGTAGATGCCGTAGAGGATGGCCCCCGCCGCCGCGTACCACGCTAGGCGCATCAGGAAGGACGACGACAGTCGCGCGAGATAGAACGCGAAAGGCAGGCTCATCAGGAACGCCATCGCCAGGTCGTTGGGATCGTTGAGGAATCCGAGGTAGGTGATGCGACCCTCGATGGTCTGCACCCCCGTCCAGCCCACGCCCTGCTCGTCGGCCACCTGCCCCATGCCGTGGTAGGCGATCACGACGGAAACGGCGACCAGCACGATGCCCATCTCGCGCAGGCGCTTGATCGAGTCCACCGATGTCGCCGTCATGTAGAACAGCAACAGCGTGGGCAGGAAGCTGGTGAACGCGAGCCAGGCCCCCATGAAGTACCCCACCATCAGCACCGACCAGACCATCGCGAAGAAGAGCCACAGCAACAGCCCGTGCTGGGACGCCTCGAAACTGCGCGGTTGCGCGATCAGCCAGAACAGCGCCGCTCCGACCATGGTCAACGGGACGATGGGGGCTTCGAGCAGGGCCGGGACGTACTCCTGAGGGCGCACGTACAGGATGACGATGCACAGCAGCAGGTAGAAATAGGGCCGCCCGGGATTCAGCATCGGAGTCGTCGCGGCGACCGGCGCGCCATCGCATTCAGCTCAGCGCCGCAAATCGCAGCCCGGCCTGCTTCCAGATCGGCAGCAGGGACTCGAGCGCGCGCCCGGCGCAGGCCACGTCGTCGTGAAAGAGGATCACGTCGCCGGCGCGCGGCCGCCGTTGCGAAAGGTGCTGCACGACGCCCTCCGGCTCGAGCTTGTAGTCCAGGCTGTCGATCGTCCAGAGAACCAGAGGCTGCCTGCGCCAGAGACATGCCAAGACCATGCCGAGCGTCAGCCGGCCATTGGGCGGGCGAAACAGGTGGCGCCGGCGTCCGTCGAACCGCTCCAGCACCGCGTCCGCACGATCGACTTCCGACCACAGCTCCGTCAGGCCGATACTCTTCATGCGCGGATGCGTCATCGAGTGATTGCCGATGGCGTGCCCTTCGGCGAGGATGCGCCTGACCAGTTCCGGCGACTGCAACACGTCACGGCCCAACAGGAAGAAGGTGGCCTTCGCATCGTGCCGCGCCAGCAGATCGAGCAGTTGCGCCGTGTGTTCCGGGTCGGGTCCGTCGTCGAAGGTCAGGTAGACCGTCGCCTCCGCAGGCACTCCGCGGGTCCGGACCATCCCGGCCGTGAGAACTGTCAAGACTGACCAGAGTCGATTCATGCGCGAACCATGCCGCGCCGGACGCGCAACGGACCCCGAATTATCCGCAACGGCACTTCGGGCAGGCCGATCACCCGCGTCGAAAGCACGACCTTCCGGATGAAGATCACGAAACCGCCCCGCCGGCATCGAGACCTCGCAGCGCGATCTCGAGCGACACCCGCGCGCGATCCTCCCAGCTCATCGGCCGCACCGCCGCCACCCGCCTCGAAGCCGTGTCGGGCTCTTCGTCGGACAAGGCCGACTCGATGGCACTCATGAAGGCCGACCGGTCGTCCGCCACCCGCACCAGAGTGCCGAAGCGCTCGACCTCGGCCGTCCGCACCGACACCACGGGCTTGCCGGTGGCGAGGTACTCGCGCAACTTCAACGGATTGGAGTTGCGGACCTGCTGGTTCAGTCGGTAGGGGATGATCGCGACATCGAAGACCTTGGCCCAGCCTGGTAGCGACTCGTAGGGCTGCGCACCCGCCAGCGTCACGTTCGGCAGCCGGGCCAGCCCGCCGACGTCGACCGAGGCATGGCCGACGAGCAGGAAGTGCCACTGCGGCCGTTGCGACGCGAGCCAGGCGATCAGCTCGACGTCCGTCCAGGCCGCGATCAGCCCGAAGTAGCCGATCACCGGATGCGGCAGTCCTGCCGCCCGCGCCGGGATGGGCGTCGAAGCCTCCTGCGCAAGCGCGAACAGGTCGACGTCGACACCGTGGGGCGCGAAGCTCGTGGCCGCGTTGATCGCCTGCTTGCGCTCCACGAGCGTCGGTGGCGCGACGAACACATGGTCGGCGCGCCGGGTCAGCATGTCGTCGCAGGCGCGGATCCTGGCGGCATCGACCCCCGGGTGGGCCGCGTAGTCGTCGATGCAGTAGTAGATCGCGCGCTCGTGGGGCACGGCATCGAGAAGGAAGCTCGGATGCGGAACGACGAACCAGAGCACCGCGCGCCCTATGCCCGCGTGGCGCATGGCCCGCCGCACGGCCCACGCGCCAAAGCGGCGGTTGATCCATTCGACGGCAGGCAAGTTGCGCCAGGGAAGCTGGGGAACGGTGCAGTGCCAGAGTCCCGGTTGAACGCGCGTTGGCCGACGCACCGCCTGGGCGAGCTTGTGCCAGATGCGACGCAGGTCGCGGCCGGAGGTGGTCGGCGGGCGCATCCCCGGCGAGTCGACGTAGAGCAAGGGCAACATCGCACACAGCCGGCGCGCCATGTGGTGGCTGCTGGTCCGGTTCTCGGCGAACCACTCATTGCCGAAGTAGACGATCCCCAGGCCGCCTTCGACCCGCGCGCCGGAAGGATGCTCGGCACTCGGCGACGTCATGCCCGCCCCTCCTCGTCGGCCAGGACCGGGGCGCCCATCGCGCGCAGCCTGGCGGCCGCCATCATCTTGAACGCATGATGATCGGGCCCGATCTCGTCGAGCACCGAAGCATCCACGTCCTGCACCGGCGAGTCGGGGCCGTTGACGCCGGCACGCAGCAAGGCGGGCTGGTCGAGCGTGTGGTGAAGGTGGATGCCAGGAATCAGCAGCTCGTGTCGGCGCGAAGGCCGCAGACCCGCGATGGGCTGCCCGGCGCGTGCCGCATCGGTGGCCCGGCGGATCCGATCGACGCAGGGCTCCAGTCGAGGGCCGTCCCCGCTCTCCGACAGACTGTAGGCGTCGCCGACGCGCGTCTGGGCATAGGCGCTGTGGGTCTGCGCCCCACCCAGCAGTCCAAAACGGTTGAAGAGCGCCTCCACCAGCAGGCCGGGAGACAGGCGTCGCGCGAGCTTGGCCAAGGCCGTGCCGGTCGGGAGCCCGAACAAGGCCCGTTGCTCGATGCCGGCGTCGAGCGTCCGGAAATCGAACACGGCGGGGCGCAGGGTGTACAGCGCGGTGAAGTCCGCGTCGTAGCTCGCCGGGAAGAAGACGCCTTCCGCGCTGCGCTGGATGGCCGGCACCGGCTGTCCTTCGACCTGCCCGATGTAGCAGAAGGCGTGGTCGGCGGCCATGCCGCGGCAGGCGTGCGGCGCGATCGAGCGCCCGAGGAGGCGCGGCGAGTGCAGCGCCCCCGCGGCCACCCAGGCCCGGAGGCCGCGATGGGTGCCGCCCGGCGTCACGACGGTCACCCCCTTGTCGTCGAAGCGCAGATCCGTCGCCGCCTCCTGCACGAGGGTCAGCCGATTGCGCGCGCCGCCGGAAGCCAGCGCGGCCAGTTCCCGCGCCGGTCGTACCGGACGCCACGGAACGAAGAGCGAGGCCGTGCCGAGCCGCCCGCGCAGCGATGTCCGTGGATAGAAGCGTGCGAAGAGAGCCGCAAAGGCGTCGTCGTCCAGGCCGGTGAACCGGCTCCGCCACCCCATCGGAATCACGCCATGCCAGTGGCTGCCCAGGCCGCCGTTGCCGAGGTAGGCGCAGGGCACGGTGCGTCGGGCGTCGTAGTAGAGGAAGCTGTCCTGGCCCGGCCCGCACAGCACGGCGACGCGTCGTCCAGGCCGTTCGAGCAAGCCCAGAACGGCGCCGAGTCCGGCCAGGCCGGAGCCGATCACGAGATCGTCGACGACCACAGCCGGTTGCTCAGGAAGGTGTAGCCATACCAGCGCGCGCCCAGGGCACGCAGCATCAGGTCGACCGGTCGCAGCACGCAGGGAAAGGCTCCTGCCCAGCGCATCAGGCGTCCGTAGGCGGCATGGGCCCCGCGCTCCAGTCCGTGGCGAAACGGCCGCTGCACGAACCGCAACAGAAGCTTGCGACGGCCCGCGGCATCGGGCCAGTCCGGCGCCGCGACGAAGGCCGCGAGTTCGGCAACCGAAGTCGCGACGCAGTTCCCCCCAGGCAGTTCGGCCGGGTCCTCGTACACCAGTCCGATGGTCAGCACGCGGGCCGCGGGCAGCGCGAGTGCGTCGTGCTCCGCCACTTGCTTGACGCGGGGATACTCGTAGCAGCGCGTCACCGCATCGACGATGGTCGCCGAAGACGAGACATAGACGAGTTCAGCGACGCCTGCCCGCGCGATCGATTCGAGCATCGCACGGTTCTCGGACGGCCGGCGTGAATACGACAGCAGACACCCGCGATCACCGCGCGTGAACGCGAATCCGGCAAGGTCGGCGTGGCCGATCGCGACGGGCTGCCGCCGCGCGAGTTCTTCCCGGCGCGACAACGCCTGCCAAACCTTGGAGTGGCGTCCGACGAACACCTCGCGGTACGCCGGACTCCGATCCGCCAGGCCGGCGTCGCCTGCTCGCGGCGAAGTCATGCAGGCCTGCGCACGGCCTGCTGCAGGTACCAGGCCATCGCTTCGGTCAAGCCCGCGCGGACGTCGTGGGTCGGGGCGTAGCCCAGGAGGCGCGCTGCCTTGCCCACATCGGCGAGCGAGTGCCGCACATCGCCTGCTCGAAACGGCGCGAAGGCAGGAGGCGCCACGGGCGGCCCGGGCGCCACCGCACGCAAAGCCGCGGCGATCGCGCCGTGGAGTTCGATCAGACTGCAGCGTGCGCCGACGGCGACGTTGTAGACCTGGTTCAGCGCCGAGGCATCGGCAACGAGCGCCGCTCGCAGGTTGGCCTGCACCGCATTGGCAACGAAGCAGAAATCGCGAGAGGTCTGGCCGTCGCCGTTGATCGTGCACGGCGCCCCGGCCAGCATCGCGGCGATCCAGCGCGGAATCACGGCGGCGTAGGCGCCCTCGGGATCCTGCCGCGGGCCGAACACGTTGAAGTAGCGCAGGCCGACGGTGGCCATGCCGTAGCAGCGCCCGAAGACGTCCGCATAGAGCTCGTTCAGGTACTTGGTCACCGCATAGGGCGACAATGGCGCGCCTATTGTGCCCTCGACCTTCGGCAGGGTCGGCGAGTCGCCGTAGGTGGAGCTCGACGCCGCGTAGACGAAGCGGGCACCTGCGTCGCGGGCCGCGACGAGCATGTTCAGGAAGCCGGTGGCATTGGCGCGGTGCGTCGCGAGCGGGTCGGCGATGGAGCGCGGCACCGACCCCAGCGCGGCCTGGTGCAGCACGATGTCGACGCCGGCACAGGCCTCGACGCACACGGCGGGATCGGAGAGGTCGCCTTCGACGAAGCCGTGCCTCGACCATGCACGAGGCCCCACCAGGCGCCGGACCTCTTCGAGATTGGCGCGGTGACCGGTCGAGAAGTCGTCGACCGACATGACGTCCTGCCCCGCCTCCAACAGCGTCTGCAGCAGGTGCGAGCCGATGAAGCCGGCACTCCCGGTCACCAGCCAGCGTCGCGGTGGTCCTTGGCGCAGGCGCGCGAGAACCTCGTCCAGCGGCTCCCGGCTCATCGGCCGCCCCGCTCGGTCGCGCCGCAGGCGAACGCCCGCAGACCGGCCTCAGGATCCGCTGCGGCAGGCGCTCCAGTGGCCATGCGGACCACGACTGCAGGGGCTCGGGCAATCCGACCGAGGTCGCCCGACATCCCCGGGGCGCGGGCGATCGCTCCCTGTCTGTCACACCTCTTGGGGCTGGTGCCTCTTGCCGTCATCGAATTCTCACAGTTATCGCAGGCCCATTGCGGGCGGTATGGCGCGAGGCCCGTTCAGCGCGAGCGGCAGTCTAGCCAAGGGGTTGCGGCTTGTCTCTCCCCGGTCCACGTGGCGGGCCGGCAAGATCGGCGTTCGTGTGCATAATGCGGCATGCCCGTGTGTCGCGATGCACGCAATCGCTCCGAGCCGCCCAGGTCACTGCGCGGCTTTTTTCGTGCCGCCGCGCGCGTC
>CAZNSL010000247.1:0-7674 GCA_964574975.1 uncultured Alcaligenaceae bacterium
GGCTCGCGCCGGTCGCCATCATTTCGATGGCGCAGCAGGCCAGGCCGAAGGTCATCGGCCACATGCTCGACTGTCGTGCCCAGTTGATCGCCTGTTCGAGCGAGGTCGTGATCACGCTCTCCTCGAACCGACCTTCCAGCCAACCCATATGCTCATCCCCAAACGAGGGTTCAGTCTTTGCCGACCATCGACAGTCCGACACGGTCGGCTTTCTGGGCCGACAGGCTGCGCACCCAATCGAGGTCGCCGCGCCGCCACAAGTAGGCAAAGCCCACCAACAAGACCCCAAAGAAGAACAGGATGTCCACGAACGCAATCCACGCCAGGTCCTGTGCAGCGGACTGGTTCGTGGACACCGCCATCGCCTGCTGTTGTTCCGTCGTCGAGGCCGGATTGCTCGGCGACAAGCCGAGAACCATCTTGCGGTAGCGCTCGCGGTCATCCGGTCGGCCGTTAAACGACGTCATTTCCTGCGTCACAGCCAGACGCCGCTCGACCGTCAGCCGTGGGTCGGCGAGTTCGTTCGCCTTGCCAAACACGACCGCCCACGGGAAGAAGAAGGCCATTTCCACGTCGAAGATGACGAACAGGAGCGCGACGACGTAGAAGCGCAGATCGAACTGCACCCAGGCGCTGCCGATGGTTGGCTCGCCGCATTCGTAGATGGTCGCTTTTTCCGGGTTCATCTTCGCCGGGCGGAGGAGCTTACCGACGAGCAGGTTCACCAGGATGAACGCGACACCGACGCCCGTGAAGAGCAGCAAGTATCCGACCACGTCGAGCATGAAGGTCTCCGCGTAGCGTCAGGCCGTCGGGGTCGATGTTGGTGCGGCGGGAGCGGCCGGCGCGGCGGGGGCGGGTGCCGGCTCGGGTTTCTTCTCCCAAACAGGGAGGGTCGTCAGCTTGGACGCCGCGATGGCAATGGGATTGAGGGTCGCCTGTCCCCAGGCCGTTTCAACCGGCAACTTGGCGTAATCGACGATGCATCCGTCGCGGCTGAAGCAACTCTGGTCGTAGGTGGAGCCCATGTAGATGCAGTCCACGGGGCAGGGGTCCACGCACAGAGCGCAGAACATGCACTTCGTGTAGTCGATCTTGAAGCCGGTGACCTTGAAGCCCTTGAGCGGCGGCGCCGCTTTTTCCTTTTCGATGTAGATGCAGTCGATGGGGCACGCCTTGGCGCACTTGTCGCAGCCGATGCAAGTCGTCAGGTCGAAGCGGTGGAAACCGCGGTAGCGCGGCTTGATCGGGACCGGTTTTTCAGGATACTCGAAGATCGAGGTGAACGTCTTGCGCTTGTACGTTTGGAAGAAGTACCAGAGCGTAACGTACATGCCCTCGCCGACGGTCTTGATCGCTAGGAGGACGTTGCTGAGCCAGGTACGCATGCCCGGGTCCAAACCAGGAGTCAGGAGTCAGGAGTCAAGAATCAGGAGTCAGGCGTGATTACTGACTCCTGACTCCTGACTCCTGCGTGGTGCGGCTAGTCTAGGTGCGGCCCGCGCGGCGACAAGCGGCCGGTCGTCGCGTAGCATGACCGAACACAGCAAGGAGGTGGGCCGTGCCGGAAACTCCCGTCCTCGAACCGACCGTCGTGCCGGACACGCGCGAGGAGATGAAGACGCGCCGCGTGCCGCCGTACCACGTTGTCCTGGCCAACGACGACGACCATTCGATGGAGTTCGTCGTCGACGTGTTGCGCAAGGTCCTGGCGATCAAGCTCGAAGCGGCGATGCTGCTCATGCTCGAAGCGCACACCAAGGGCCGGGCCGTCATCTGGACGGGACCGAAGGAAGTCGCGGAACTGAAGGCCGAGCAGGTCGCGACGTTCCACGAACTTCGCGAGCGCGACCACAAGGACCTCGGCCCGTTAACCTGTACGATCGAACCCGCACCGGGGGCGTAACTCGATGGCCATCGCACCGCTCGAAATCGGCGTTTGTAGCTGGTCGCTCCAAGTGACGAGCGTCCCGGAGCTTCAAGGTTTCATGGACCGTCTCGGCGTCAGCGTCGTGCAGATTGCCTGTGGCGACCCGCACCACGCGTCGTGGGACGAGGGCGACGCTATGCCGGCGGCGGCGAAGGCGGCCGGCTTCCGGATGTCCGGTGCGATGCTGGGCTTCCCCGGCGAGGATTACACGACGCCGGCGACGATCCAGGCCACCGGCGGCTTCGGCCCGAAGGAACTGCGACCCGAACGACTCGACCGCTACCGCTGGGCGTTGGAGCGCGTGAAGCAATTGGGCCTAAGCGACTTGATGCTCCACGCGGGCTTCCTGCTGCCGCCGGGCGACCCCGAGCGCAAGCCGCTCCTCGACACCCTGGCCCAGGTTGGTCGTTTGGCCGGCGACGCCGGCGTGACCGTCGCATTCGAGACGGGCCAGGAGACGGCGGATCTGTTGCGTCGGACACTCGACGATTTGGCGTGTCCGAACCTGAAGGTGAACTTCGACCCGGCCAACATGCTGCTCTACGATATGGGCGACCCGCTCAAGGCCGTCGAAATCCTCGCACCGGACATCCGCAGTGTCCACGTCAAGGATGCGAACCGGCCGACGGTGAAAGGCCAGTGGGGCGAGGAAGTGCCGCTTGGCCGTGGGCAGACCGACACGCGGGCGTTCGTGGCGACGCTCAATCGCGTCGGCTACACCGGACCGTTGTGCATCGAGCGCGAGGTCGGCGACCAGGCGGCGCGGTTCGCCGACATCGCGCACGGCATCGCGTTCTTGAAGGGGTGCGTGTGACGTCGGTCAGAACGCCGGGATGTCGACCGGCAGGCCGACGCGCATGAAGAAGCGGGCGAAAGCTTGGGCCAAGTGTTCGCGGTACGGCGGCAGCAACCGGCGGCGCGGCGTTTGCGAGGCTGCCAATTCGCGAACCGTGGTCGCGGGGATACCGAACAACGACCGGAATTCGACGACCAAGTAATCCGATTTGAGATTGGGCAACTCGCATCGATTTAGAAGGTGATACCCCGGCACGTTGCCGCGGCGCAAGTCTTCGCGGCCGCGACGGCCTTTGAGGTACTCGACGTTGGCGGAAATCGCGTCGAGCGCCCAGTACGGACACACTTGCACCACATCCAGTTAGTCGTTTGCCAAGTCGCACGAGTGACTCAGCACGATGGCGTCAGTTGGCTCCCGGACGAATGAGCCGTCCGGGTTGACGCGATAGAGCGGACAACCAACGAGCAAATCGCCCTGCTCCAGCCGCCTATCGGTCGCAGCTGCGTACCAGGGATAATCCTCACTCATCGGGCAATTCCTCTGGGAAGATGAGAGTGGGCTTCAACCCGGTTCCCTCTCGAATAATTGCACCTTCGATCTTTTCGTACCGCCGCGGCATCCGCACATAGATGTCCTTCTCGACATCGAGGTCGTCCGGCGGCTCGATGTCGCTCAGGTCAGGCAACCCCTCAGTCGCCGGCGCGACTTGGGCGGAAGACGGCCGGATTACGACCTCGACCCGCGTGCCCTCGGGCGGCACCGAACCGTTGTCGAACACGACGACGCCACCCGTAACCGTGCCTTCGAGCAACATGATTGCCTCCCAAGAAATCACTACCGCCATAGTACCGGCCGTGCGCCTATTCCTCCGTCTCCGGTCGCGGTTCCGGCAGGAAGAAGCACGCGATCGCCGCTACCAGTGTCGCGGCGAGCGCGACGACTGCCGCCGTCCTCGCGTAGCTCATTGGGTCCGACGCGATCGACCCGGTCACCGCGGCGAACGACGTGCCGATCATCCGACCGCCGATGTTCATCGCAAAGCTCTCGCCGGTGCCGCGCAGGTGGATCGGAAACACCCGCGGCAGGTAGTTGCCCCAGAAACTGAATTGAGCAACCGTCAGTAGACCGGCCAGGAAGACGCCGATGGATACGTTCGTGATTGGCAGTTCGTGGAGCTTGATCGCCGACAGGTCGATGTGAGCGTACTCGGTGTTGGGTATGGTCAGGAAGGACCAGAACACGGCCGGTACCACGACCAGGGCCGGAATCTGGAAGACGCGGAGCAGTGCCCGACGGCTGACGATGGGCACCGCGAGGGCCGCCAGGAGGAGCCTGCCGACGAGACCGCCGATCTCCTGCACCTTGTTGAGGTTATTGTACTGGGTCTGCTCGATGTTCGACTTGTCCTTCGGGTTCGCCGCGACCTTTGCCTTAGTCTGCTCCAGACCTGGCACCATGTCCTGCATCTGCTGGATCGCTCCGAACGCAACGCCGTAGCTGCAGGCGATCATGAGCGTCGTCACGACGGTCGTGCGGACCAGTTTCGGCGAGAACAACTCGCCGAAACTCGGCCGTCGCAGTGTGCCGGCGTCCTTCTTGCGCTGCCACGCCGGCGACTCCGGCAGGAACGGACGGATGATGAGGAGCGGCAGCGCCGGGACTAGACCCGACATCAGCGTGTAGCGCCACGCCGGGTTGGTCGAGTGGATCTCGCCGAGGAAGCTCAGGAACGACGGCATCGCGATCGTCGGCAGGTGAGCCTGCACGGATCGGTCGAGCAAAACGCCGTTGACGATGGCGACGAGCAGCCCACCGATCGACGAGAATGCCTGCGTGTAACCGAGGACGCGCTCCTTCTGCTCCTTGTTCGGGAACAACTCGGCCAACCAGGAGATCGCCGCCACGAATTCGACGCAGACACCGATGAACGTCGTGCAACGGAAGAACAACAGCATCCACAGCGACGTGGAATAGCCGCTCAGGAACGCCGACACCGAGTACAGCATGATACTCCACGTCAGCACGCGGCGACGGCCGAGGCGGTCGGTCAGGTATCCGCCGAGCAGGCCGAAGATGCCGCCGACCATCGCCGGCAGAAAGAACATCAACGGCTTCCAGAACTGCACCGCGGCCGTGAACTCCGGCGTCCCTGGCCGCACGCCGGCCAACTCGGCCAGCGCCGGCCGGATGACGAGCGGCAACATCAGGAGTTCGTAGATGTCGAACGCAAAGCCGATGGCGGCAATGACGACGATGAGCCAAGCGGTGAAGGTCATGCGAACGGGCTGGTCGGCAGCGGCTGAGGAAGTCACGCGAATCTCCGAAGGGAACGCTGGCGGGTTGTCTCCTACCTAACGAAGAAGGCCCACCGATGGCAATCGGTGGGCCTGTGACTTCGCAGTATGGCTCGCTGACGTTCACTGCGCCGCCGCCACCTTGACCTCGTCGGGCCAAGTCTTGCAGAGCCAGCGGTCCTGCAACTCCTTGACGTTGCTGAAGCCGTAGTGTCGTTGCACGGTTGCGTCGAGTTTCGCCCCGTTCTGCACGTCCTTCAGGAACGCCACAAGCGTTTCCGGCCCCTTTTCGGCGATCAGGAACTCGACCACGGACACGCTCTCGCAGTAGAACGCGGTGATTTGTCCGGCCTCGGCGGGATACTCAGCCTGCTTGAACAGTTGCACCAAGGGAACCAACTTCTTCTCGACGTTGCGGCAACGGTTCAGTGTCTTGCGGTAGCGATCGATCTGCGCTGGCGGTTCGGCGAGGACGGCGATCGCCTCGTCGGCCCAGCGCGGCAAAGGTGAGTCGAATAGGTCGGCCAGGACGAGGTGCGTCGTCTCGTGCGGTACGACGTTGGTCACCGTGTTCGGTTCGTCGGCCCGCAGGTCGAGCCGGCGCTTTTCGACGACCGTACCCTTCATCTGCATAGTGGCATGGCCCGGGCCAGTGGCCGACTTGCCGCTCGCCTTGGCGTAGTCGGCCGCCGTCGCGTGGACGTATACGTCGCAGGGCGTCTTCCACGCGGCCTTCGCGTCGCCGCCCCATTTCACCAGCGTTACGGCACGGGCCTGTTCCGCGGCGCGTAACACTTGTTCGGCATATTCCTTCGGCTGGTCGTGAAACAGTCGGAAGTTCTCCGACTGCGCCCGCGCCCAGCCGTCATCGCTCTTGGCGGTATGTTTGACCTCGACTGCCGGGGCGGGTGACGCAGCAGCAGGAGCCGCTCCGCCGCGCCGCCGTTGAGCCTCGTTGCACAACTGCTTGCCGAACGGTTCGAGCTTCGGGTCGCTTCCCGCAAGGCGAACGCCGGCGGCCAGTTCGGCTTCGGCCTCGGCCGACAATACGGCTTCGGATTGCTGGATTAGTGCGACGACAGCGGCGAACTTGCAGTACGCCCACTGAGCCGCGTGCGGGGCCGGAACGTCGCTAGCCTTGCCGAACGCCTGCGCGAACAGCTTGTCGGCTTCCGGGTAGCGCTGCTCGCGGAACGCCTTTTCGGCGTCGGCGAGGACTTCCTGCGACGGAGTTCGTCGCTTCGGCGTCTGCTGGAGCGGGTCGTCGTCGGGCCGGCTGCCGCGGGCGACCTCAGTCGGCTGCTGTGGCTGCGGCGGTTGCGGTTTCGGGTCGGCGTTTACGGACTTGTCGAGGATCTTCAGCCGCTCCAGGAAAACGGCACACTCGGCGTCGCGGCGATGGAGTTGCAAATCCTTGACGTAGGCGGAGTAAGCGTCGCGGAGGGCGATTAGGTAATCGGTGTTGCCGTTGCACCGACCGACGTGGGCTTCGAGCGCCGTGACGGCTGCTTTCGCGTCGCCTCGTTGTAGGGCCTCGCGGCCGGTCTTGATCGCCATTTGCACGGCGAGCGTTTGGGCAAAGACGGCGTTCGGGTCGGTCGGCGCGGCTGCGAAACCGGTGGCGGCGGCAATCAGCACCACGACGAATATGGTACGGGGCATGGCAGCGTCCTTGCGGCCAGAGGTGGGGCGCGGGGCAGGACCCACGGGGCCGGCCGATCCATGGCCGACGCCGCGAGCCGCGGGATCGTAGTGTCGGTCGACCGAAAATACAAGCCGAAGCGGGTATCGTCCTCACCCCCGCCGACTGCTACAATCTCCTGCTGACTCTCTTCGAGCCGCATCCACCTTATAACAAGGGCGAGAGCCGTGAGTGCCGACCGTTACCTGTTCACGAGCGAATCCGTCTCGATGGGCCACCCGGACAAGGTGGCCGACCAGATCAGCGATGCCGTCCTCGACCACTGCCTCAAGGCCGACCCCATGAGCCGGGTCGCCTGCGAGACCCTCGTCACCACCGACCTCGTCGTCGTCGCGGGCGAAATCACCTCCAAGGCCGACCTGACCGTGCCGGCCATCGAGAAACTGGCCCGCGAGGTCGTGAAAGAGATTGGCTACGTCGATCCGAAGGTCGGCTTCGCGGCCGACACCTGCAACGTCTTGTGCTACGTCCACGCCCAGTCGCCGCACATCTCGATGGGCGTCGATGTCGGCGGGGCCGGCGATCAGGGCATGATGTTTGGCTTCGCCTGCGACGAGACCGCATCGCTGATGCCGCTGCCGATCCACCTCTCGCACCGGCTGGTCGAAAACCACGCCAACCTCCGCCGCGACGGCAGCTTGAAGTTCGTCCGACCCGACGCCAAGAGTCAGGTGACTGTCGAGTACAACGCCGACGGCGCGCCGGGCCGCATCCACACCGTCGTTCTGTCCACGCAGCACGACGAGAGCGTCATGCTCAAGAAGGGCGACAAGAGCTGGTTCTCCGACGATGCCCGTCAGGTCATCATCGACAAACTGATCCTTCCGACCCTGAAGGCCGAGCGCGAGGATCTGATCCGCGGCAAGCTGGTGATGATGTCGCCGCAGGAGCCGGACCGGGCCGTCGGTGACGACGACGTGAAGGTATACATCAACCCGACCGGCTGCTTCCT
>CAZNSL010000248.1:0-2189 GCA_964574975.1 uncultured Alcaligenaceae bacterium
CATCGCCTCCAAGAGGGCAGCCTGAGTCTTCGGCGGCGTGCGGTTGATTTCGTCGGCTAGCACGACGTTGGCGAACAGCGGCCCGTGCATGAACTTGAACCCGCGGTAGCCCGTCGTTCGATCCTCCTGGAGGACCTCGGTGCCGGTGATGTCCGAAGGCATCAGGTCCGGGGTGAACTGGATGCGGCTGAATGTCAGATTCATTGCGTCGGCGACTGTGCGGATCATCAGCGTCTTCGCCAACCCCGGCACGCCCACGAGCAAACAATGCCCGCGGGCTAGCACCGCAAGCAAGACCTGCTCCAGCACCTCGCGCTGGCCGACGATCACCTTGGCGCACTCGGCCAAGAGCCGGCGACAGGTTGCCGTGAGCCGTTCGACCGCCGCCAGGTCGGCGTCGGACGCAATCGTCACGGGTTCATCGGCGTTCGCGTCAGCCATCAGCCAAACCCCGCAGCCGCACAATCGCCGACCGCCGGCTGGCACTTGCACGACTAAGCCGCAATTCCCGCACCGGATCGCTTTCATCGGTCGCCCCGCCACACCGGCAATTTTACCCGTCGTACCTCGCGCTCGGTCGCGACCGTCAATGTACCGGCCGCAACACACACCGCCCCATGCGGACCCGGCCGACCGAACTCCCAACGTGCTGCCACCCGGCCATCGGCGACAAAACCGGCCACAATCGGCCATTTGGCCAAAGGAGGCGAGGCAGGAGACGGTACGGGCCACGTGACGAACATTCCGTCACCGGCTGGCTCGATCCGCCATGGGCCGCCGACGGGTAGCGGGTTTTGCCAAACGACCCGGCCGCCTTCCCAAGCTATCAGTTTACCACCAGCGGCGACGATCAGCATGCCGTCAACGACTGCGGCCGCCGACAATTCGAAGGCCCGGCCGGCACGGACGAACGGTATGCCCGACCGTGGCTTGCCCGATTTCGCGTCGAGTCGTTCAATTTCGAAGCCGTCGTTGCGCGGCAGGCCGACGAGCAGGTCGCCGCCGACGAGACGCAGGCGCGGCGGCTCGCCGGACAGGTTCGGCTCGTTGGGTAATTTGCGATCCCAGGCCGTCTTGCCCGTCTTCGGATCGCTGGCGACGAGTCGCCGATTTGCTGCCGTGACGACGATACCATCACCATTCACGGTTCGGTATTCGTCGTCGTCTATCGAACTGCGGCCGATGATGTCACCAGTCCGTGCGCGAATGGATTCGGGCGGGCGATGGCCAAGTCGGACCTCGACTGTGCCATCGCGCACGGCGTAGTCGTGCAAGGCGAGCCTGTCATCCGCTATCGAATATTGGTCGCTCCAGCCCCGTTCGCCCGTTGTTTCGGAAATGCCAACTCGTTTATGCCAGATGACGCGGCCCTCGCCGACATCGATGCCGGCAATGTCACTCGAGCTGCCTACGATCACAGTTCCGTTGCTCACGCCGACCCACGATGGTGCGAATCCGACGTGCCGACTCCAGATCTGCCTGCCACTTGGCCAGTCGCGTCTCGCAACGCCATTCTTCGACACGACGAACACGGACTGATCGACACCTTCGTCGAAAGCCACCAGATCGACGCCCGGGGTCAATGGCATGACCATTTCTGCGATTCGATTGATTGGGTCGTCCGCGGCAACTGCCACGACGGCCGGGAGAGGCCGGGAGTCGCCCGTGAGGGCCTCAATCGGAACCGCGCGGAGTGCCACCGTCCCTTCCGTGGAACCACGATGAGCGGCCTGCACTCCGCTGTCTTTGTGCGGTGGCAACAGTACGTGCAAACGGTCCGCAGTGGCGACGACCAGTCCTCCATCGCCATAAACGAGGTTGCCTCCGGGGAGGTTCCGGAACGATGTCGGTGGATATTCGACGGTGCCGTCGAGGTGGATTTCCCGAACGCCATTGGCTCGCGTCGGCCAATACACGCGGTTGCCGGCCACGAAACCCCGGCCGAACGGGGCTACGGCGTCCCCGCCGAAAACGACGTATCCCCAATTTGGTAACACGTGGCCAGTTCGCGCGTCGAGTGCCGCCAACCCAGCCAGCGGTCCGGCACGTTGTCCGACGACGACATCCCGAGCGACGCCCAGAAGGTAGCTCAACGGCAATGGATCGCTCTGCCACACGCGTGCCCCCGTCGCGGCGTCGAAGGCGAAAACGCGGTCGGCGTCGGCCGGTGCGGCGTACAGCACTCCGCC
>CAZNSL010000248.1:2199-7663 GCA_964574975.1 uncultured Alcaligenaceae bacterium
CCAGCAGCGATGCATGGGCCGAGTTCTCGGAACGGCGCGTCGGCCGGCTCCATCTTCGGATCGGTCGCCTCGTAGCGGGCGGCCCAGGCACGGCGGCCGGTTGAGGTATCGAGCGCGACTACTGTGCCGGCATGGGGTCCGCACACGACGAGTGGGCCGGCGATCGCGAGCAACAGATGCTGCGTCCGATCCGCGGTCTCGGCAGCCGCTTCGAAGACATCTTGCTTCCAGAGCAGCGTCGGCGGGTCGGCCGGGTCGAAACAACCGACGGCTGTGACCGCTCGGTTGCCATCGAGTCGCGTGACGGCGACGAATAAGCGGCCGTCACTCAACAGCGGCGTACCTTCCCAAACGGCGACCGAAGCATCATTGGGCTTCTGCGCCGCCAACGACCAACACAGCTTGAGTTGGCCGTCGGTCGCGATTCGGGCACAGACCAAGTAGCTATCCGCGTCCGTGCGATCCGGATGGACGCGCGACTGGCCCAGGCGAGCAAACAGTCGGTCACCTGCCATGGTGAGCGTGTAGCGCACTTCGGTCGCGTTCAACGGCTTCGCGTCAGACGAGGGCAGCCGGTGGGAGGCACGGTCGAGCGTCAGTCGCGCAACGCGTGCCCCGGTGTCGAGATCGAAGCCGGAAATGCTGGTTGCGTCGGCGACATATACCCGCCGATTCACGACGATTGGGTGATATGCCAGGGCGGCCGGCTTGACGGGCGTTGGCTGGGTCAAGCGGTCGTCTTGCCGCGGAGCGGCATCCGACAAGACGATAGGCGGATAGCGGGCCTCCGGCGCGTAGGCGGGTAAACGTCCGGTCACGACCCCATTGCGGGACGGGCTGTAACTGAACGTCGTTGGTTTTGCAAAGTCTGGTCGCGCGACGGCAACGGGCGTGGTCGCGTCGCCACTCAGGGTTTGAAGTGTGGCGAGAAGGTTGCCGCTGTGGCCAGCGAGATGGCCCGTGGCTGCCGCGTGGTCGCGGCGAAACGCTTCGATCTCGGTGCGGGCTATGGCCGTTTCGCCGGCCAACAGCCTGGCGAGGATGAGCTTGGCGCGAACGATAGCGATATCGCCGACCGGATCGGAGTGTACCAGATGCCCGGGCCGCTCCGGCGGCAACAACATGGACCACCAGCGGCGAGCCATCGCAAAGTCGCCGGCCTCGCACGCCAAATCGCCGAGTCGATGCAGTGCGGCTTCCGCAGCCCGAGTACAGAGCGCCGAAGCGACGAGCTGCGCGAGTGGTTTCGGATCGAGGGGGTTTGCAGATGCCAACAACTGCTGTGCGCGCGGTTCGAAGCGCACACGGTAGAGACCTACCATTTCCTGTCGTGCGCCGATACGCTGCTGTGCGAACATTCGAGCGGGGACGAGGTGGCCATTGTTGGCCGTATCCGCGACGAGGTCGTCCCCGGACTCGTCGGCGATTCGGACGTATAAATCGACAGCCTCGGCCCAGCGAGCGGCTTTTTCCAAGTCCGCTGCCTCCTGCAAGCGCTGGTTCGTACGGACGTTCGTCCCGAATATCTTGGCTGGCTCTGTCGCTGCACCGACCCCCGCACAGGCGAATACGAAGGCGAACGCAACGCGTGTCGTGTGCGGAATCATCGGCTTGATCATGGCAGGTCGCGTCACGAGTGGCAATGGTCGGTGTGTCATTTGGGACGAGCGACCTGCTGAATCAGCCAACCGGCAACGAACACGGCGATACCGACGGCGGCAATCGCCAGTGAGTCTTGTACCCGGACTTTCTCTGGGTCGAGGACATTTCCGGCCACACCAACGGGTGCGACGATCATTCCGACGAGTTGCAGTCCGCGGCCGAACCGAAATAACATCTGCCAGGTTCCAACGTCTAAGACTCGGACGGGTCGAAATTCCCAAAAACGGTAGCGATGCCCCCGCTCGGTCCAGTGATCGACGACGGCACGGTGCTTGCGTACTCGGCCGCCCACACCAGCCAGTGCCGACCGCTTGACGGGTTTCGCCTCGCCCCTAGAACCTATTCCTAGTCGGCAAGCCTGGGAAAAGAAGACGGTGGCTGCCGCCGACTCGGTAAGGGGAATCGCGAATGCACTCGGGCTACTCCTCGTTCCGCACCTTCGGATCGATCGCCCTGATTGGATCCGGACTGTTGGCTTTCTCCGGGTGCAACCAAGCGAACTACGACCCGAATCTTGCTTACGCGGTGCGCAACGACTTCATCGTCTCGGCAGTCCAACCGTGGACAGCTGTGCCCACGAAATTCAATCACCCCGGCGTCATGCCTCTCGACGATTTGAAGAGTCCGACCAACGGCAAGGTAACCCCGGACCAACAGAAGTTGCGCGATGAGATCGGTAAGAAGTTGCTCGACCCGGACAAGCTCAGACCCGAGGTTCGCGACGAATTCGCCAAAGTGTTGAAGGCCTCATTCGGCACGCCCGCGGCACCGAAGGTTGAGTTCAACGCCGATGCCCTCAAGAAGGCCGACGAAGCACTGACTGCCGAGATCGCCCAGAACGAACTCAGACTGTCTCCGGCCGAACTCGCCGAGGGGAGTGCCCTCTACCGCCGCCAGTGCCTGCACTGTCACGGCCTCGAAGGAAACGGTCGTGGACCAACGGGCTTCTGGGTCAATCCGCACCCGCGCGACTACCGTTCCGGTATCTTCAAGTTCACGTCCTCGAATCAGGACCAGGGCGAACGCAAACCGCGCCGTGCGGACCTGAAGCACATCCTGCTCGTCGGCGTCGAGGGTACTTCGATGCCATCGTTCGGGTCGCTGCCGGACAAAGAGCTCGAGGCAATCGTGAGCTACGTCATACACCTGTCGCTCCGCGGCGAGGCGGAACTTTCGACGATGAACGATACGCTCGAGAAAAAGACCTACGTCGTGCTGAAGGCCGAGAAGGAACTCCAGGATTTGCGGGCGGCCAACGCCAGTCAGGCGGCGATTGCCGATGCGACGGCCAAGCTCGATGAGGCAACAAAGCGGCCCGACTACATTGCCATCCTCCGCGACGACTTGACGAAACCGACTTTGCAGCAGGCGCTCGATGACAATCTCGCCCTGACGACCATGCGGTGGGTCGCCGCTCAGAAACCAGACAAGGCGATCGTGCCCAGCCCGTACACCTATGGCTCATCCGAGAAGGACTTCCTGGAGTCGGCGGCTCGCGGGGCCAAGGTGTTCCAGGGTGCCGGCGGCTGCATCCAGTGCCACCAAAACTACGGCCGGGAATCGAACTTGACCTACGACGCCTGGGGCACCATCGTCCGCGGGCGCAACCTGTTCGACGGTGTCTACCGCGGCGGTCGGCGGCCGGTCGACCTGTACAACCGCGTTCACTCTGGCATTAACGGCGCGGGCATGACCAAGTACGACATGATTAAGGACCAGCTCAAGCCGGCCGACCTCGGGTTGAACGACGAACAGTTTAAGTCGATCGATCCGCTTTGGGACATCGTGAACTTCCTGCAGGCGCTGCCCTTCCCGGACCTACGGGTAAAGCTTCGCGAGAAGCCGTATAATATCCATCTCGACATTTGAGCGTGTGGCGCGTGCGGCAGGCCGCCCCGAAGGGGTGCCGCCGGAGCGTTTGACGGGGGCGATCGGACATGCGTCATTTTTGGGCGATCCTCTTCGGCGTCGTGTTGGCCGGGGCGTTCGTACTCACGGCCGTCTCGCCAGCGATGGGCTGGTGGATCCCGCGGGGTGCGTCCAGCTATGCCGGTGACATCGACCGGTTGTTCTACGTCATCTTGGCGGTGATTGGCTTCTTCTACGTGTTGACCGAGAGCCTCCTCGTCTACAACATGATGAAGTTCATCGATGAACCTGGGAAAAAGTCACAGTTCACTCACGGAAATCACCGCCTGGAAATGCTCTGGACGGTCGTGCCTGCCGTCATCCTCCTCTTACTGGCCGTCTACCAGATCAACGAGTGGGCCAACATTAAATACCCTACTCGCCTCCGGGCCAAAATCGAAGAAGGCAAGGAGGAGTACCTTCAGATGGAAGTTGGAACCCGCCAGTGGGACTACCGCGTGCGGTACCCCAGCCCGAAGCGGATTGCGAGTTGGTCGGACAAGGCCGTCACGCTCAAAGATTACGAGGAGCGTCTGCCGGCGCGCCGCGACGATATCACCATTCCCAACGACATTCACGTTTGGAAGGGCGTCAAAACACTGGTGTATCTCAAGACGCGGGACGTGGGACACAGCTTCTTCGTGCCGGCGTTGCGCGTCAAGCAGGACGCGATGCCCGGCCGCACGATCCCGCTATGGTTCCAGGCGACCGAATCGAATACCAAGCGAGTCGGTAACAAGTGGGACATCGGTTTTACCGAAGCCGGCCAGGCCGATCCAACTTTCGATTGGGACCTGGTCTGCACGCAGTACTGCGGCTCGCGGCACTCGCTCATGCGCGGCAAGCTCTACGTCCATCCGACAAAGGACGACTTCCTCGCTTGGCTCAACACAGAAGTCGCCGAATTCTCGCCCAGCAAGGGCGGCGACAAGGCCGCCGCGGAATAATCGCACCCGAACACATTCCTCCGCCGAGGATCGATCGATGAGCGCCTCGCACGCAACGGGCCATGCCCACCACGAGCCGAGATTCCTCGGCAAATACGTCTTCTCGACCGACCACAAGGTCATCGGCATTCAGTTCCTCGTCTCGTCGATCATCTTCTTCGGTGTCGGCGGTCTGCTCGCACTCGGCGTACGGGCGCAACTCGGCTGGCCGTCCGGCGAGTTACCGATCATCGGCCGCTGGTTGTTCCCAGGATCGGCCGGCGGGCGGATGTCGCCAGACTTTTACAACATGCTGTTCAGCATGCATGCTTCGGTGATGATCTTCCTCGTCATCATCCCGTGGCTGACGGGCGCTTTCGGCAACTTCCTGATCCCGCTCCAGATCGGTGCGCCGGACATGGCGTTTCCGAAGCTCAACATGTTGAGCTACTGGTTCATGTGGCCGGCGTTCACTTGCATGCTCGTGTCGTTTACGGCGTTCGGCGGAGCCGCGTCGAACGGCTGGACGGCGTACCCGACGGTTGCCAGCATCACGATGCCAGCCGGTGAGGGTGTCACATCGCCGTCCAATATGGGCGGCAGTATGGGCCAGGTGCTTTGGCTCGCTGGGCTTCTCTTCGTCGGCGTTTCGTCGATGATGGGGTCGGTGAACTACATCACGACGATCATTAACATGCGCGCCCCCGGCATGACGTTATTCCGCATGCCGATGAGCGTGTGGTCGATGTTCATTACCGCCATCCTCCAGGCGATGGCCCTGCCGGTCCTGACGGTAACTCTGATCCTGCAACTCCTGGACAAGACCCTCAACACGACCTTCTTCCTACCGCCCTCCGGAGCGATGTTCGGCAACCTGTCCACGGGGCCGGGTGGCGGCCAGCCGATCCTCTGGCAGCACCTGTTCTGGTTCTACTCGCACCCGGCCGTGTACATCATGATCCTGCCGG
>CAZNSL010000249.1:0-7654 GCA_964574975.1 uncultured Alcaligenaceae bacterium
GCCCCCGACATGAAGTCCATCAGGAATCGCATCGCGAAAATCCACACGATCAGCTTCGCCTGAATGTTCACGTCCGAAATCGCCAGCGTGATGAACGAGATCAATGCCACACCCGTCACGCCGTAAGTCTCGAATCCGTCAGCCGTCGGACCGACCGAGTCCCCCGCATTGTCCCCTGTACAGTCCGCAATAACGCCGGGATTACGCGGGTCGTCTTCCTTGACGTTGAAGACGATCTTCATCAGGTCCGAGCCGATATCGGCGATCTTGGTGAAGATACCGCCGGCGATGCGCAAGGCCGACGCGCCGAGCGATTCGCCAATGGCGAAACCGAGAAAGCAAACGCCGACGACTTGCCGCGGGACGAACAGCAAGATGATGACCATCATCACCAGTTCGAGCGAGATCAGGAACAGGCCGATCGACATGCCGGCGCGCAGCGGGATGCTGACCACGTCCCACGGCTCGCCGCGCAGGGACGCGAACGCCGTTCGGGCGTTGGCCCAGGTGTTCACGCGGATGCCGTACCAGGCCACCCAGTACGACCCGGCCATACCGACGATCGAGAACAGCAGCACCAGCAGGATGGTCGGAGCGGTGCCGAGGTGGGCCGGTTCGCCGGGTTTAGGTGCTTCGTGCGAGGCTGAATACCACAGGTAAAACGAGATGCAGACTGCGATGAACGCGAACAGCATCAGGAGAAACTTGCCTTGCTGGATCAGGTAGGTTTTGCACGTCTGGAAGATGATCTCGGCGACGTTGAGCATCGTCCTGTGAGCCGGCAGGGCGCGAATCTGATTCCGCAGGTACAGGCTAATCCCCAGCGTGCCGCAGATGACCATGGCACCGTAGAACAGTAGCCACCAGGCATTGCTGAGCGGGCCGGGCAGATTGAAGTGCTTGGCCCCGTTTTGGTAAAGGTCCGGGATGGCGAGATCGGCTTCGCTAGCAAACGCCGGCGCGCCGGCGAGCAGGAGGGCGGTGCAGGCGGACGCGGCGACGGCGGTCCTGGGCAGTCGGCGCGATTGCGGCGCGGGTGCTTGGCTCATCGGTGGGAGTTACTCCTCACGGCGGAACGGATCGGTGAGTCAGTCATTCGAGTCGGACAGGTAAGATACGGTGCCGCGGCCACTTCGGACAGGTGGGGGAGGGTGCCGTCGTGGCCGTCAGCCGGTGAATTGGGCCGCAATGTCGAGTCCAACGCGTTCGGACCAAGCCGCGAGCAGCCGTTGCGTAACCTGTCCCGGACACGTCAGTTCCGTGCCGTCGAACCGGCGCACGCCGGCTAGACAGTAGGTCGTACACGTCAACAGAGCTTCATCGGCCCGCCGGCACTCGTCGGTCGTCAACGGTCGTTCGGCGAACGGCACGCCGAGTTCGCCGCACAATTCCTCGACGAATCGTAGGCTCACGCCATTCAGGATCGACCGCCGCGGCGGCGACGTGACGACACCGTCGATGACGGCGAGGACGTTCGCCGACGCCGTCTCGGTGACGTGGCCGTCGGCATCGAGCAGGACGGCGGACGCCGCGAGGTCGCGGTCGCGGGACTCGTGTTCTGCGAGCCACCAGAACAGCCGCGAGCGCACCTTGGCCCGCGGGTCCACAGGCGTCGCGTGTCTCACCGATGGGATGACCAGCGTTGCGCCCACAGTGAACAGGTGCCGATGCCGGGCGAACGGGATGGGTTCGGTGTGCAGCCCGAGCGTCGGCGGCCCGTCGGGCGGCCCTGGCGTGGCGAACAGAATTATCGTCAGTTCGCCCTGGAGCGGGCAGTTGTGCGCGACGAGCTGCTCGGCAATGTCAGCGAGTGCGTCGTCGGACACCGGCTGTGGGATGCGGGCGAGGTCGCACGACTGGCGGAAGCGGACGAGGTGGTCGGCGAGGCGGAAGAGGCGGCCGTGAAAGGTGCGCACCCGATCGGTGGCGGTTGCGCCCCAGACGAATCCGGCGTCGGCTGCACCGATGACGAGTTGCGACGGAGGGACGTATCGACCCGTGAGAAACGCGATTGGTTCGCCCATGTGGTCAGGGTAGCGAGTACCTCGTTTCGCGACGCTTTGCAGAAGCATTCACCAGCAAGTACGCTTCTGCGAAGCATCGCGAATCGGAGACGATCAAATCGCTTTCGCCACCCGCGGCGCGATCAGGAAATCGAGTAAGTCGAGCGTCTTTGCCGTCGCACCTTGCTGGCTTTGCACCAGCCGCCGCGCCATCGATCCGAGTCGCTTGCGCTTCGCGGGGTCGGCCAAGAGCGTCGTCGTCGGCCGCTCCAGGGCGGCCGCATCCTGCACCTGGAGCGCGCCGCCCTCGGCGACCAGGCGGCCGGCGGCGTCGCGGAAGTTCCACACGTGCGGGCCGAACGTCACTGCCGCGCCGTACGCGGCCGGCTCCAGCATGTTCTGGCCGCCGCGCTCGCCGTCCAAGGAGCCACCGACGAACGCCACATCGGCCAGGCCCCATGCGGCCGACAACTCGCCCAGCGTGTCGAGCAAGACGATCGGCGTCGTCGCCGGGGCCTTCAGCCGGCTGCGCCGCACGTACGGGATGCCGCAGCGTTCGAGTTGTCGAGCCACTGCGTCGAAGCGGTCGCGCTGCCGTGGGACGAGAATCAATTTCACGTTCGCAAACTTCGTCCGCAGGCGACGGAAGATGTCGAGGACGATGGCCTCTTCCGGGGCCTGCGTGCTGCCGGCGACCCAGACCAGGTCGCCGGGGCCGACGCCGAACAGCCGGCCGAGGGCGATAGTCTTCGGGTCGTCGCGGTCGCCGGTGAGGCCGTCGTACTTCACCGAGCCGGTGACGGCGACGCGCGTACTCCCGACGCCGATGCGTTTCAGGTTCTCCGCGTATTCGTCCGTCTGTACCGCGAACAGGTCTACGCGCTGGAGCATCGGCCGGGCGAATAGCGCATAGCGCTGGTAACGCCGCGCCGAGCGCGGGCTGAACCGGCCGTTGACGACCGCCGTCTTGACGCCGCGGGCTTTGGCGGCCCGCAGCAGGTTCGGCCACAGCTCGCCCTCGGCCAGGACGAGCAGCTTGGGGTTGATGCTGGCGAGGGTGCGGCGGACGGCCCACGAGAAGTCGAGCGGGAACGGCACGACCGTCAGGTCGGCGAAGCAGCGCCGGGCCTCGTCGAGGCCGGTGTCGGTCGTGGCCGAGACGACGCACTGCCAGTCGGGCCGACGCTCGCGGAAGCCGGCGACGACCTGCCGCAACAGATGGACCTCGCCGACCGAGACGCCGTGGAACCACGCCCGCGGCTGTTTCGTGGCGGGCAGGGCGACGCCGCCAAAGAATTTGGCGAGCGGCAGGCGGCGGTAGCGCCCGGAGCGCAGCGAGCGGTACGCCAGGAGCGGTGAGGCGACGGTCAGCGCGGACAGATACGCGACGTTCAAAAGTGCTGTCACGGGAATCCCTCCCGAATCGGCGTCCTGCGAAACGCCCGATTGTGGCCACAACAGACCCCGCGCGCCAACCTCACCTTGCCGCGACAATCGCTCCTCGCACCGCCTCAACCCATACCTACCACACCGTGCCAAGTTCACCACAAGAACGGCCCTGACGGCCGGCGACCCGGTCTTGCACGTTTCCGCGACCCGCGACTATACTGCCCCGCCCACATCGACGACGCACCCGCCGCAGGAGGAAAGGACTCCTCATGCCCGTGGCCGACATCCTGCCGTCCGCAGTGCGGGCCGCCGTGCGCCGCCGGCCGCGTCGCCGCGGTCCGGACCCGCTCATCTCCGTCGTCGTCGTCAATTTCCGTCAGTGGGACAATACCGTCGCCCTGACGCACGACCTCGACAATGCCGACTGCATGCGCGCCGGCCAGGCCGAGATTGTGTTGATCGACAACGACCCGACCGGCCATCCACTGCGGCGCTGCGTGCGGCATTGGCCGGGCGTGTCGCTGCGCTGCTTCGACCGAAATCGTGGCTTTGCCCGCGCCGTCAATGAAGGCTGCCGCCGCGCCCGCGGGCAGTGGCTGTTGCTCCTGAACCCCGACGTTCGCGTGCCCGAGGAATTCCTCGACAAGGCCCTAGTCGCGGCGGAAGCATTGGCCCGACGCGAGCCACGGGCCGGCATCGTCGGCTTTCAACTGCGGCATGCTGACGGCACGCGGCAAGGTTCCTACGGCCCGTTTCCGACGGTTGCGAACGTGCTGGCGGGCCTTCTGCGGCCGCGTGCCCGACGTCGCTGTCAGCCGGCGTGTGCCCACGATCCGCGGCCAGTGCCGTGGGTGACGGGCTGTTGCCTGCTCGTCCGCCGCGACTGCTGGCGCGACCTGGGCGGCTTCGACGAGGACTTTTTCCTCTACTACGAGGACGTGGACCTGTGCCGACGGGCACACGCGGCCGGCTGGTCGGTCTGGTACGACCCGGCTGTGCGCGTGACGCATTTCCTGCCCTTGCACACGCGGTCGGTGCCGGCCCCGTTGCGGGTGATGACGCGGCACGCACTGCTGACCTACGCGGCGAAGCACTGGTCGCGGTGGCAGGCCCGTCTACTGAGCGGTGTCGTCTTGGCGGAGGCATTCTCACGAGGAACGGCAGCCCGCCTGCGGGGCCAGCGCGAGGCGGCGGGCCATTACGCCCGGCTCCGCCGGATGGCGGTCGATTTGGCCCGCGGTCGGTTCTTGCGCGCCCGCGCCCATCTCTTGCGCTCGGCCGGTGCATTGGCGCGGCGGGCGACACCGTGACGCCAGCACTGTCCGTCATCGTGCCGTGTTCGCACCGGGACGATCTGTTGCAGATCTGCCTTGCCGCGGTTCGCCGCTTCGCGCCGCCCGGCACCGAAATGATCGTGGTCGACGACGGTTCACCGGACGCCCGCGCGTCCGAGGCCGCGGGGGACGCGCGCATCGTGCGGTTCGATCGCCCGCGCGGCTTTTGCGTTGCCGCCAATGCCGGTGTCGCAGCCGCCCGGGCACCGATCGTCGAATTGCTCAACGACGATTGCGAGGTCGGGCGCGGCTGGGCCGACGCAGCTCTGCGGCAGTTCGCCGACCCGGCGGTCGTTGCCGTCGCGCCACTGGTTCTACGGCACTCCGACCCGGACACGATCGACAGCGCCGGCGACGAGTACGACTACGGTGGTTTCGCCCGCAAGGTCGGCCACGGGCGTCGCCTGGCCGTCGCGGACCTGACGCCGCGCGAGGTGTTTGGAGCGAGCGGGTCGAGCGCGTTCTACCGCCGAATCGCCCTGGGTGCGGCCGGCGGATTTCCGGCGTCTTTCGGGGCGTACTTCGAGGACATCGACCTGGCGTTCCGCTTGCGCCGCGCCGGCGGCCGCATCGTCTACGAGCCGAGATCGGTCGTCCGACACCGCGGCGGGTCGTCGTACGGTCGGCCGTCGCGGCGGCTGGTCGAGCGGCAGTCGTGCAACGAGGAACGCGTCTTCTGGCGCAACCTGTCGCCGGCCGAGTTACGGCGGTGGCTGCCGCGGCACGTTGCCGTTCTCGGCGGCAAGGCTCTGCGCCGT
Organism: uncultured Alcaligenaceae bacterium; assembly: GCA_964574975.1. Classification (GTDB taxonomy): domain Bacteria; phylum Planctomycetota; class Planctomycetia; order Gemmatales; family Gemmataceae; genus JAXMAS01. The sequence continues at coordinate 5,485 of CAZNSL010000249.1, forward strand.
TGGGACGAGGGCCTCCTCGGGCCGTGGCTGGCCGGTCGCTTGCGAGCGTGGGCGACAATCCGGTCGGATCGTGCGGCGTGGGAGCGGCGATCCGGTTGACCGCTGGGCGACAGTCCCTGTATACTGCCCCACTGGTGTCATCGAGGGCGCAATGCATGGTGTTCGGTTGCGAAGGGCGAACGTGGCGGGTCGGCGTGGCTGCACTGGCGGCGCTGCTGACCGTTTCCATGCTCGTCGCACCGGCCGCCGATTTGCGGTTTGTCCCGATCGCTGTCGCACCGGTTCCCGGCGACGACGACGACGCCCAGCCAGAATGGAAACACGCCCGACAATTCGCTGCCGCTCGTCAGCGACCCGCGTGGCGCGGCATCAAATCCACACCCCCCATTGGATGCGCCCGCAACCGACACCGCTACGCGATCATCGCTCGTGTGGTGCCGGATCGCGTCGTCGCTTCCACGAATCGACCCCTCCACTGTTAGAGCATTTCGCCGGTTGTAGCCCTGCGTAGCGACAGCATACCCGAGCGAGCGAACCTCGCCGTGTCACGGTGCGTCGCCGAACGTGTCCCAGTTCATTTCGAGGAGTACACCGCGATGCTTCGAGCCTGGAAGACCGATTTTCTGTCGTCGCTGGTCGTCTTCATGGTGGCACTCCCGCTGTGCATAGCCATTGCGCAGGCGTGCGGCTACCCGGCTGAGGCCGGCATCATCACCGGCGTCGTCGGCGGCTTGATCGTCGGCATCCTCGCCGGCTGCCAGCTCCAGGTCAGCGGCCCAGCGGCGGGCCTGATCGTGCTGGTCCTCGACCTGAAGAACACCCGCGGCATCGACGCTGTGAGCGTCGCCATCCTGCTCGCCGGCGCGATCCAGTTCGTCGCCGGACTGCTCAAGGCCGGACAGTGGTTCCGTGCCGTTTCGCCGGCGGTGATCCACGGGATGCTGGCCGGCATCGGCCTGGTCATCATCGCCAAACAGTTCCACTACCTCGTGGACGACGTGCCGCAGGGTAGCGTCCTGCAAAACATCGCGTCGATCCCCGCGGCTATTGGGAAGGCGTTCAACGACCACGATAAGGAATTCCCACACCATCGCACGGCCGCGGCCATCGGGCTGATGTCGGTGACGATCCTATCGCTGTGGCCGCTTATCGTGCCGCGCCGCCTGAAGACGATCCCGGCGGCCCTGGTCGCGGTGGTGGCCGCGTCGGTCGTGGCGTGGTACGTCCCACAGGACGTGAAGGACGTGGCGGTGCAAAGCAACCTGCTTGCGTCCGTGCGGTCGATCTCGGAGGCCGACCGCAGCCTGTGGCTGGACCCGGTCGTCTGGAAAATGGCCTTCACCTTCGCCCTGATCGCCAGTGCCGAGACGCTCCTGTGCGCCGCAGCGGTCGATCGGATGCAATCCGGCCCGCGGACGCAGTACAACCGCGAGCTGTCGGCCCAGGGTGTCGGCAACCTGATTTGTGGGTCGCTCGGCGTGCTGCCGATGACCGGTGTGATCGTCCGCAGTTCTGCCAACGTTAACGCGGGGGCCACGTCGCGCCTCTCTGCGATCTTGCACGGGGTGTGGCTTTTGGCGTTCGTGGCGCTATTTCCGCAGGTGTTGCGGCTCGTACCGCTGACGAGCCTAGCGGCGATCCTCGTCGTCACCGGGTTCAAGCTGCTGGCCTACCGCGATGTCAAGGCCCTGTTCCGCATGAGCCGCAGCGAAGGGCTTATCCTCGTCGTCACGGCGCTGACTATCGTGGCGACCGATCTGCTGGTCGGTGTCTTGACTGGCGTGGGGCTGACGGTCGCGAAACTGGTGTGGACCGTCTCGCACCTGAGGATTCGGCTGATCGAGGAGCAAGCGGGTCGGCGGACGACGCTCAAACTCGACGGAGCGGCGACGTTCCTGCGGCTGCCGCACCTGGCCGATACGCTCGAGTCCGTCAAGCCGGACACGCAACTGCACGTGGACTTCGAACGGCTGACCTACATCGACCACGCCTGCCTGGAGTTGCTGATGAACTGGAGTAAGCAGCACGCGGCGGCTGGCGGCCGGCTATTCCTCGACTGGGACTCGCTCCACGCCCGCTTCTACTCGCCGCGAACGCGACCCGACCTCGGCGACTCGTCGATCAACCTGAATGGCTGTGGGGGCTGGTGGCCTTGGCGCCGATGAGCTGG
>CAZNSL010000250.1:0-7652 GCA_964574975.1 uncultured Alcaligenaceae bacterium
TACGTCGCGTTCGCGCAAAAATCGACACCGGGGCGCGAACGTCTGCCCTCGGAGCTTTGTATTATGTGGTGACGGACGCGCCCGGAGAAGGACTCGTTGCCGACCTGACGTTTGCCGCCCACCGCGACGGCCAACCGGTCACCGTGCGTGCCCGATACCTGGGAACGGTTCAAGTCAAAAACTCCTGTGGCGAAAGTCAGAACCGCTTACTCGTCGAAGTGCCGGTGAGGATCGGGCCAGTGACAGCGACGGTCGAATTCACCGTCGCCGACCGCTCGAAGATGCGCTTTCCGGTCATTCTTGGCCGCACTGCGCTGACCGGGCGGTTCGTCGTGGATGTCGCCCGTACGTATGTGTGGAAGCGGCGGAAGAGAGCGTGACCCATGCGGATCGTCATCCTGTCGCGGGCACCCGATCTGTACAGCACCCGCGCGCTGGTCGACGCCGGGACGGCGCGCGGCCACGAGGTCCGCGTCCTCGACACGCTCCAGTTCGACATCGCCATCAGCCGGCAGAAACCGGAGTTGTTCTACCAGGGCGAGCCAGTCGGCCCGGTCGATGCCGTCATCCCGCGCATCGGTGCGTCGATCACGTTCTACGGCTTGGCCGTGGTCCGGCAGTTCGAGATGATGGGCGTCTACTGCCTGAACGAGTCGCAGGCGATCGCCCGATCGCGCGATAAGCTGCGCTCGCTGCAACTGCTCTGCCGCCACGACATCGGCGTGCCGCCGACCGTGTTCACCCAGCAGGCCGACCACGTCAACGATTGCATCGAGCGCGTGGACGGCGCGCCGGTCGTGGTCAAACTCCTCCAGGGCACGCAAGGCATCGGCGTGGTCCTAGCCGAAAGCACGCGGGCTGCCAGTTCGGTGATCGAAGCATTCCACGGCCTCGACCAGAACATCCTGATCCAGAAGTTCATCAAGGAAGCGAAGGGGGCCGACATCCGTGCCGTGGTCGTCGGAAAGAAGGTCGTGGCGGCGATGAAACGGCAGGCCGGCTCCGGTGAGTTCCGCTCGAACCTGCATCGCGGCGGTCAGGCAACCAAGGTGCGCCTCAGCCCGGAGTTCCGCAAGACGGCCTTGGCCGCGGCACGGGTACTCGGTCTGCGCATGGCGGGCGTGGACATGCTCGAATCGAAGGATGGGCCGATGATCATGGAAGTCAACTCGTCGCCGGGCCTGGAGGGCATCCAAAAGGCGACTTCAGTCGATGTGGCCGATTTGGTGGTCGAACACTTGGAGCGCGAGGTGACACCCGTTACGGCGTAAGTGATGGGACGACGTTGCCAGTTCGGTTTACTATACTGCCGTACATGCCATCCCTCACTCCTCGCGACATTCACAAGGCCGAGAAGCACCTGGCTGCACTGCACCCGAACTTCGCCCGCGCGATCGCGGATTTCGGGCCGTGTTCGCTGCGGCCGCACGCCGATCCGTTTGTTGCGCTCGTCGGCACCGTAATTTCGCAGCTCATCTCGGTCAAGGCGGCCGACACCATCGAAACCCGCCTGCACGCGCTGGTCGCCCCGAAACCGCTGACGCCGCGGCGTCTGTTGGCATTGTCGCACGACCAACTCCGCGGTGTCGGCCTGTCCAACGCCAAGGCCCGGACGGTGCGCGAGATCGCCGAGCGGATCGTCAAAAAAGTGCTACGTCTCGACGATGCGGCCGACATCGCCGACGCTGAACTGGAGGCGCGACTCCTCGACATTCCCGGCATCGGGCCGTGGTCGGTTCACATGTACCAGATCTTCGTGCTGTGCCGGCCCGACATTCTGCCGATCGGCGACATGGGCCTCCGCATGGGCGTGCGTGACCTGTACGGGTTGCCGGCACTCCCGTCGCCGAAGGACGTGGCGGAGATTGCCAGTCCGTGGCGGCCACACGGCACTGTGGCGACGTGGTACGTCTGGCGCAGCCGGGATTGGCAGACGCAACGACCGACTTAGCGGGACTTGTCCCAAACGGGCGAGAAGATCTCCTCCTTTTGTCGCTGCGAGTTGAAGCAGCGGATCAGGAGGTTCATCGCCCGGCACAATTCGAGGAAGGCGGAGGACAGGTTGCCGCTCGCGGTAGCCTCGGACGATAGTTTCCGCATCGCCTGGTATTTCTCGGCTGGCGGATCGATCTCGAACTCCTGGAGTTTCGCGTGCATGACATCGACTGCGGTACCGAGTTTTTCGATCAGCGGCATTTCAATCTGGCAGCGCGTCGAAGCGTAGACGTGCAAATCCGGCGTCCCGTCACCGGCTGACTCCGGCTCCTCGCGCTGGCCGTGTAGCCCGAGGCCGAACAGCCCCGCACCCACAGCCGTGGCGGCAAGGACGAAGACGATCACCGCCAGACCGGAATGGCCTGCGATGCTTTGCAGCATCACGGAAATTATGCCGAGCAGGATGCCGAGGACGAGTACGGAGAGCGGCCATGGAACGGGCTTGCGCGGCTTCGGCTTGGCCGCAACCGGGGTCGCCTCCTCCGGCGCGCCGTCGTCAGTGCCCGCCCGGACGATCAGCACGGTAATGTTGTCCGGCCCACCGCGCAGGTTCGCCAACTCGACGAGAAAATCGCACGCCTCGGCCGGGCACATCACACTCGTTACCGCCCCGATCTCGTAGTCGGAGACCACGCCGGTCAACCCGTCGCTGCACATGAGGAACGTGTCGCCGGGTCGGATCGGGTGCGGCCCCTCGATGTCAACGTCTACCGTCGAGTCCGGACCGAGGGAGCGAAGGATGACGTTCGAGCGGATGCCCTGCAATTCTTCGGGCTTCACCTTCTGGCGGCGGGCGATTTCCCACAAGGCCGAGTGGTCGAAGGTCAATTGCTCGATGACTCCGCGACGGACTCTGTAGACCCGGCTGTCGCCGACGTGGGCGACCCAGGCACCTTCCGGACGCAACAGCAGGGCAGTCCCGGTCGTACCCAGACCGCGGAACTCGATGTTCTCTTGGCCGATGGCGTAGATGCCGGCGTTGGTTTCGAGGAAGGCGCGGCGCAGGGCCGTGGCCGGGCCTTCGGCGGCGTGCTTGTGGTACGTGTGCGGGATGTCGCGGGCGGCCTTGGCGGATGCCTTCTCGCCAACGGCGTGACCGCCCATACCGTCGGCCACGACGAACAGGTGGCCCTGCTCGCGGAAGCGGTCGGGGTCGCCGGCGGGGTCGACCGCGAAGTCGTCCTGGTTGTGGCTGCGGCGCACGCCGACATCGGTGCGGCACGCATGCACGATGGCGTCAAAGCCGGTCAAGGTCCACCCCGGGGGCGCGCGGGTCCATAGTTAACGGTGCCTAGTACAGCCTACCGCGCCGCCGGTCTGGGGCCAAGGAGGACGCACGGCCACGCCGGCCTCTGCCGCGCTGGGTAGGGGGGTTGGCGCGACGTTGGGATTATGAACGAACCGCGCAAGCGATGCAAGCGGGAGAACCCGAGATTTTGGCCGGCCCGCATTGACACTGCCGGCCGGCCGGCGGTATTGCCGCGCCCGGAGGGGAAACTATGGCACGGCGGGCGATCTGTCTGGCGGCGCTGGCGCTACTGACCGGCTGCGTCGAGCGGCGCTTCGTCATCGAGAGCGACCCGCCCGGCGCGCTCGTGCTGCTCAACGGCCAACCGCTCGGCACCACGCCGGTGGACGGCCATTTCACCTACTACGGCAACTACACCTTCACACTCATCAAGGACGGCTATCAGACGCAGCAAGTGAATCGCTCGTTTCGTGCCCCTTGGTACGAGGTGCCGCCACTCGACTTCGTGACCGAAAACCTGTACCCCGGCAAGGTCGAGGACGTGCGACGATTCTGCGTCACGCTCGAGCCGTCCGTCCAGGTCCACCCGCCCCAGTTACTTTCCGACGCCGATCAACTGCGCATCCGCGGTCGGGCGATCCAAAGTCCGCCGCCGGAGTAACGCGACGGCCTCCCGGTCACACATCGTCGGCGACGGCCAGTGGCACGTCACCGTCCCAAGCGAACGGTGTCGTGCGACGCACGTCGCCGACGCGGACGCCCTGGCGGCCTTCGAGGATGTCGCGGACGACGGGCAGGACGTGTCGGCTGCGCCAGCCGCGGGTCAGGGCCGAGTCGTCGGCTACCTCGTCCAATTGCTGGAAGTGGGCACGGACCAGTGCCTTGACATCGTAATTAGTGGCGACCATCCCCGGCGTGATCTTCCAGCGCGCGCACAGGTCGCCGAGTAGGGACACGAGGAAACTGGTGACCATGCCGACTTGCGGCGGGTCGTTGTCGCGTTCTGTTGCGGCGGGAAGCGCGTCCGCCGGTGTCTCGCGGCCGCGGCGAACGGCTTCGAGGATGGCGGCGTGTTCGCGGTTCGGCAGGCCGCGCAGTACGGCGAGGTCGCGCTCGTTGCGCGGAGCACGCTTGGCGACCTCGACGATCAGATCGTCGCGCAGCACCGTGCGCGACGGCCGGTTCTGCCGCTCCGCGACCGACTCGCGCCAGGCGTATAGCTCGCGGACGATGGCAAGCTTCTTACGATCGAGTGAGCCGAGACCCCGGAGCTTACGCCAGCGTTCGATTTCTGGGTCCTCGGAGAGCGCCCGCCGCGTCAGAGCCGCGAACTCTTCGGTGGCCCAGTCGCCGCGCCCCAGACGGGCGAGCTTGCCGTCGAGCTTGGCGTGGAGCCGCAGGAGGAAACGCACGTCGTCGAAGGCGTAGCGAACCTGGTGATCGGTCAGCGGCCGGCGCGACCAATCGGTGAGCGTCTCGCCCTTTTGTAGCGTGATGCCGAGCAGTTGCTGCACCAAGGCTGCGTGGCCCATCGGGTAGCCGACGCCCACGAGGCCGGCGGCAATCTGCACGTCGAAGATGTTGCCAGGCGGTTGGCCACCGGCGTGGCGGACAATGCGAATCTCCTCGCGTCCGGCGTGGACGACGACGCAGCGGGCGGGATCGACGACCAGTTGCCAGAAACTGTCGAGTGGCCCGCACGCGAATGGGTCGATGAGCGTCAAATGGTCGGGTGTGGCCACCTGGACGAGGCAAAGCTGCGGGTGAAAGCTGTTCTCGCCGATGAATTCGGTGTCGAGTCCGAAGACGGGGTGCGCGGCGAGGCGGGTACAGTAGGCGTCGAGCGCGGCGGGCGACTCGATGAGTTCTTCGACCGGGTCCGGCATATGCGAGTATCCGTCGGCGAACGGCCCTCATTGAGATAGTTGCCCGCACCGGCTTGCGGCAACGGGTCGTACGTTCATCCCTCGCAAACGCCCCAGCCGCCGTCGACGGCGACGACCTGCCCGGTGACGAATCGCGCCTCGTCCGAACAGAGGTACACCGCCAGCGCCGCGCAGTCTTCCGGCTGGCCTGGTCCTGGCCCCAGCGGCTGCTTGCGCAGCAGGTAGTCGGCGATCGCGGGGTCATGGACCGCTCGCCCGGCCATCGGCGTATCGATCAAGCCCGGGGCCAGGACGTTGACGCGAATGCCGACGGCAGCATAGCGCGCTGCTATCTGCCGGCTTAGCCCGACGACGCCACCTTTGGCCGCGGTGTAGGCACAGGTGTCGAAGTGCGTCGGGACCGGCTCGGACGCCAGAACACTCGCTGTATTGAGTACGACACCCGGGTGCCCGATGGAAAGGAAGTGTCGGACGGCCGCTCGGTTCGTCAGGAATACACTTGTCAGATTGAGGTCGAGGGTCGCCCGCCAGCCGTCGTCAGTGCAATCGTGCAGCGCCCCATCGCCGAATCGTCGGCCGCTGCCGCCAGCAACGTGGACGAGAACGTCGAGGCCGCTGAGGCGCTGGATCGCATTGGCCGTGAACGCGGCGACGGCCGAGGAGTCGGTCGCGTCGGCGGCGATGTCGGCGTCGGCGAGTGCGACGGTGACAACGGACGCTGCCTCGGCGCGGAAGCGTTCGGCGACCGCCCGGCCGATGCCGGACGATCCGCCGACGACCAGGCAGCGCTTGCCGACCAGCCGCATCACACCCCCTGGCGCGCGTACAGTTGTCCGACTCGGCGCGCGTACTGAGCGTAGAAGAACTCGAGCCGCTGCTCGACGGTTTGCGAACCGACGAATTGGTGACTGGGGAGGAACACCGGTTCGATGCCGCGGTCGAGCAACCGCTGGGCCACCTCGCAACGCAGCATGTTCATCACCACACCGCCACCGACTGTGCTGAACGGGCCAGTTTTGGCGTGCGAGCCTTGGAGTGCTAGCACGCTATCGCCTTCCGGTGCGCCGTTGTCGAGCGTCACGTCGGCTACATCGGTCAGTTTCTGACCCGACGCGTGGGCCGGTTTCGCCCGAGCGCAGTGTTCGCGGCTGACCAATGCGATGACGGCTAGCCCGCGGGCCTTCGCACCTGATGCCATCTCGACGATGACCTCGCGAATGCCACTCGTCGAAATGACGATGAGTACATCTTTCGGCCCGAAGGCGAAGTTGCGCAGGATCTGCTCTGCGTAGCCGGGCGTCTTTTCCAGGTGAAGACTTTGTCGCAGTCCGTTTGGGCCGACGATGAGGTTGTGGTACGTCAGACCGAGTTCGACGATCGTGTGCCAGCCGACGAAACAGCCTTGTCGCGGCGTCATTTCTTCGCAGAGCATTCGACTGTGACCGCAGCCGAACAGGTGTACTAGCCCATCGGCCGCGATGGCGTCGGTACAGAGGGTGGCCGCTCGGTCCAGGGCGTCGCGCTGCCCTTCGAGTAACGCGGGAAGTCGATCGAGAGATTCGCGGAGGTAGCGCTCGGCGGCATTCAGCATGGCGTTACAATACGGTCGGTCCCCGCGTCGGAACAGCGCCTGGAGTGGACTGCCATGATCGACGACCTGATCGGTCAAAAGGTCGTTCTCGACCTACGGAGTAGCTACGTTTGCCTCGGTACTCTGGTCCGGGCGGACGAACACTTCTTCGAATTGAAGAACGCCGACCTACACGACTTCCGCGACACCGACACGTCGCGCGAGAACTACGTCGTCGAATCGCGCGATACGGGCATCAAGCGGAATCGTAAGCGTATCCTGGTCGTGCGCGCGGATGTGGTTGCCATCGCCCGCTTGGACGACGTGACGGACGAGTGAGGACTTTCCCGCCGATTCATCTACGGGCGACTCGATGGGCGGTGCCTTGCGGGCCGCGCACAAAATCCTTCTTCTTCTCGTGGATTTCGACCGCTTTCCTCTTGGCGGCGCGGTGTCGGGCGTTTAAGCTGTAGCCAATTTGCCCAGGCTCAATAGTGCGCGCGGACGCCCCAGCAACGCCCGCCGCTTACCGTTAGCACTGCGAGCCGGTCGCGCGGCGGCCGGCGTTTCGGCGGTTGGTTGGGGGACGCGCGACCACTCCCAGGATGAAAGCGCGGCGCGCGATCCGGTTCGCGAGGTCTTGCGATGGCGAAGAACATTTACGTGGGGAATCTGGCCTGGGGCTGCACGTCCGACGACTTGCTCAACCTGTTCGGCCAGCACGGCCAAGTCGGCCGCGCCCAGATTGTCACCGACCGGGAGACCGGTCGTTCGCGGGGCTTCGGCTTCGTCGAAATGCCCAACGACACAGAAGCGGCGGCGGCCATCGAAGCGCTTTCGGGCCAACCGTTCATGGGCCGGGCGTTGACCGTCAACGAAGCCCAGCCTCGGGAGAACCGCGGTGGGGGTGGCGGCGGCGGCGGACGCGGCGGTTACGGTGGCGGCGGCGGTC
>CAZNSL010000251.1:0-7647 GCA_964574975.1 uncultured Alcaligenaceae bacterium
GGCTGCCGTGCTGCCACACGAGCGGCATATGGCCGATTGGTCCGTGACAAGTCGTGCAGCCGACACCCTGGTTGACGTGGACGCTGGGGTTGAAGTACGCGAACTCGGCTAGGCGGTGGACCCGTTCCCAGCGGATCGGCGTGCCGGTGCGATAGCTCTCGCGCACCGGTGCGAGCGTCTCGGACCCCACCCAAATCTGTTGGTGGCAATTCATGCACGTCTTGGTCGGCGGCATGCCGGCGTAGGCGGACACTTCGACCGAGGCGTGGCAGTAGCGGCAGTCGATGCCGAGTCCAGTGACGTGGTGCTCGTGGCTGAACGGTACCGGTTGCTCGCGGACGAGGTCGGCGTTCGTCGCGTAGGAGGATCGCGCGAAGACAGACACGACGCCACCGAGGGCCGCGAGGATAAACGCGGAACCGAGGATACTGACCTTCGAGATCGCGTTGAAGCTACGGTGAAATATCTGTGGCACCGTGGCCTCCTTCGCCCGGATTCAACTGCGAGTGGCGAGCTTACGCAAATCGAGTGCCGTACACGTCGTCTGGGCGAGTGCCGAACGTCGTAGGAACATCCGGCACGTTAACGGAGCAAACCGCGCATTGCAAACGAATTCCGTCTCGATTGCGGGAATCGCCTTCCCAACTTCATAGTGACTTTCCGTCGGCCGTCGAGCGACGTATCGTGCGCGGGCCGGTGTGCAACTGCGGCTCGCTATATTATGAATAGACCCAAACCGACACGCCGGAACCCACCATGTCCCGACGACACTTCGTGCTATGCGCCCTGTTGATCGCCAATGCGGTACCAGCCCAAGTTCCCCCCGATCGTTCGGAAGCCACGTTCCGTGTCAACGACACCGCCCTCGAATTCAAGCTCTGGGCCTCCGAGGAACTCGGTTGGGCTAACCCGACTTCGATGGATATCGACCACCTCGGCCGCGTATGGGTTTGCGAAGCGGTTAACTACCGGCAGATCCTCCGCGGGAAACCCGTCCTGCGTCCTGAAGGCGACCGCATCCTCATCCTTGCCGATGCGAAGGGCGGCGGGAAAGCCGACACGCTGACCGTCTTCGCCCAGGGGCCGTACTTGCAAGCGCCGATCGGCATCGCTGTCGCCAAGGACCCCGTTGGCCCCGGCTGGAAGGTTTACGTCTGCCAATCGCCGGACATCCTGCTGTTCGAGGACAAGGACGGCGATGGCCACGCCGACGGCCCACCGACGAAGTTTCTCACGGGATTCAAGGGACTCGACCACGATCACGGCGTCCATGGGTTGACCATCGGACCCGACGGCAGATTCTACTTCTCCGTCGGCGATCAAGGCGTCAAAGACTTGCAGGCATCCGACGGCAAAGGCCGCAAGTGGACCAGCAACGATACCGACTGCCGGGCCGGTACGATCTGGCGCTGCGACAGGGACGGCAAGAACCTTGAGTTAATCGCGCACAACTTCCGCAACCAGTACAAGCCCTGCATCGACAGTTTTGGAACGATCTTCGTGTCCGACAACGACGACGATGGGCTTCAGCAAACGCGCATCTGTTACGTCATGCCCGGCGGCAACTACGGCTACTACCCGCGCGGCAAGGGCGAGTCGCACTGGCACGAGGAACAGCCCGGCGTCGTGCCGAAGGTATTGCGCACCGGTTTCGGGTCTCCGTGCGGCATGTGCTTCTACGAGGGTATGCTGTTGCCGGAGAGTTACCGCGGACGGATCTTGCACTGCGACGCCGGCCCGAGGCAGGTCCGACTCTACACGCCGAAGGCTGTTGGTGCCGGCTTCGAACTCGAACGCAAAGACCTCGTAGAATCGTCGGACAACTGGTTCCGACCAAGCGACGTGGTAGTTGCCCCAGACGGCAGCGTCTTCGTCTGCGATTGGTACGACCCCGGTGTCGGCGGCCACGGTATGGGCGACACGACGCGTGGACGCGTCTACCGGCTCGCCCCGAAGGGTCACAGAATTGAGGTGCCGAAGGTCAACTTGGAGACGACGGACGGTCTGTTCGCCGCAATCGCGTCACCTGCGAACTCGGTGCGTGCTATGGCTATGGCCAAAATCCGCACGTTTGCCAAGGACGAAGCAGAGGCTTTCGTGCGAACGGCCATCGAGCGTTCCGAGCATCCCACAACGCGAGCGCGGGCCATTTCGCAGGCACTACACGTCACGACAACCGACCGACTCGCGATGGCCGCTGGGACGGTATACCGACGCGAACTCGACGTGCGTTTCCGGTTGCTGGCCGTGCGCCTGATAGCAACGGCGGTACAGCGCGAATCCGGTCGTGAACTCGGCAAGCTCCTCAGCTCGCCCGGAGTGGTCGAACTCGTGTCGAAGGAGCCTTCAGCCGCGCTCCGCCGCGAGGTATTACTGTTACTCCCGCATCTGAGTACGGAACACTCAAAACCGCTCTTCACTGAACTTCTCAAGCAATACGACGGTAAGGATCGCTTCTACCTGGCCGCACTCGGCAACGCCGCTGGCCGCGACAAGGACCGACGCGCGGCACTCATGGCCGACTTCGAGACGTTGTTTCCAACCTGGAACTCCACGGTGGCGGACCTGGTTTGGGAGTTGCAACCGCCATCCGTTCTGCCGCGACTTGGAGCGCTCCTCTCCAACGCGAAGTTGCCTCCCGCCGAGCGTGCTCGCATTGTGGACATCCTGGCTACGGCGGACGGCAACGGCGGGCCGAAGTTGCTCCGAGCATTGGCCGGCGAAGTCAGCCCCGACTTGCGCGAGAGGATTGTCGCCAACCTAACGCTATTCCTGCCGGGGAAATGGCGGAAGCTCGCCAATTCGCCAGAGTTCGCGGCCGCTATCGACCGCCTGATGGCCAAATCCGATACGATCGCAGACGGCCTCTCGCTGATTGCCGCCGCCGAATGGTCCGACGGCGTAGCACGCATTCGGCCACTTCTCGTCGACGGCAACTCCGCCGTCAAGGCCGAAGCCGTGCGTACGCTCGGAGCCATCCACACATTGCCGTCGCTCGACATTCTCAAGGAACTCTTTAGCGGCCCAGACGCGGCGCTCGCGTCGTCCGCGGCAAGCGCGATGGCCATGCACCTGGATCAATCCCGGAAAAACAAGTCGGTCGCGCAGTCGGCACTCGAACAGTTGAAGGCCGCTGTGCTGAATCGCGACGGACATTTCAAGCCGGCTGTTCGCATGGCGTCCCTCGCGGCGCTTGCAGGCGGGCGTAACGGCACGCAGTGGCTCCTCGAGAAAAAGTCGGAATTGCCGGCGGATCTGCTCGCCGAGACCGGCCGATTGTTGCGGAACTCGCCGCACGTGGACCTTCGCAACAAGGCACTGATTGCATTCCCACCACCCAGCAAACTGGACGCGGCGAAGCTCTCGGTCGCCGCTATTGTGCGGCGCACTGGCAACGCCGATCGCGGGAAACGGATTTACCACGCCAGCCTGACGGGCGACCTCCAATGTCTCAAGTGCCACCAGACACTCGGTGTCGGCGGACACATCGGTCCCGACCTGTCGGTCATCGGCAAGAAGGCAAGCAAGGAAAACCTCTACGACTCGATTCTAACGCCGAGTAAGGCTGTCGCCGATCAGTACGTGACCTGGAGTGTCCTGACGAAAGGCGGTGTCGCCATCAACGGATTACTGGTCGAAGATACGCCCGATGCCGTGACGATCCGGGATGCCAACGGCAACGACCGCCGCATCGCCGTCAAGGACATCGACACTCGCGAAAAAAGTCAAACGTCGATCATGCCCGACAATCTCGTCAATGCGATCGGCGAGGACGACCTGGTTGACCTCGTCGAGTACCTTCTCACACTGAAGACGCCGGCCCTGAGTCCGACGAAGTGGCGGGTAATCGGCCCGTTCAAGTCTTCCGCGACGGCCGAAGCCGAAGCCAGATTCGCGAAGGGACTCGACTTTACGGCCGAGTCCAAGGGCGCGCGCGGGACGGTGCGTTGGAAGTCCGTATCGCCGGACGCTCGCGGGTACATGGACCTTGCGGCCGAGTTGGGCAACATTGGACAGTCGGCGGCCTTCGTGGCGCGTATGATTGATTCACCGACCGACCAGCCGGCGAAAGTACTTCTCGGCGGCGCGGGCACCGCGTCCCTCTGGGTCAACGGCGTACCGGTCGCCACGGTGCCCAAACCGGGATCGGCCAACCCGGACGAATGGACGGCCAACATCGCGATTCGCAAGGGCCGGAACGCGTTACTACTCAAATTCGTCGGCGACGGCGGACCGCTGGGTTTCAACCTCACGATCCTGTCGGAGCAGGAATTGCAGACGTCGAAGGATTGAGCCGCGAACATATGGGTGCGACACCGCGTACAAAGGTTAAGGACACCGTGCCGGACGTTGAACCGACCGCCTGTTCCGACGAGGCGCTGTTCGCTCGCGTCCGACGCGGCGACCACGATGCGTTTGCGGTTCTGGTCCGCCGCTACGAACGCGAGTTGTACGGCTACCTCCGACGATACCTCGGCGATGCGACTCTGGCCGACGATGTTTTCCAAAACACGTTCGTCGCGCTACACCGCAAGCGCGAGCAGTTCGAATCGGGTCGGCCGTTCCGTCCGTGGCTGTACGCGGTGGCGACCAACCAGGCCATCGACGCGATGCGTCGGGCCGGCCGGCACGCCGCCGTTAGCCTGGAACGGGCCGCCACGGACGAGTCGGGCGACCTGAACCGACTGCTGGAATCTCTCGAAGCCCGCGGCCCGCAACCGCTGGCCGACGTGGAAGGCGAGGAACAGCGCGAGATGGTGCGGCGGTCGGTGGACGAATTGCCGGAGTTCCTGAAACAGGTGGTACTCCTGACCTACTTCCAGGGCCTCAAGTACCGCGACGCGGCCGACGCTCTCGGCATCCCGGTCGGCACCGTCAAGTCGCGGCTGCACGCGGCCCTCCAGCGGCTCGCTGAAGCGTGGGGCGGGTGCGCGAGCTTCCGCGAGGATTGATTGGCCATGCACGACGACCTACTCGGCTATGCCCTCGATCTGCTCGACCCCGCCGCTCGCGCGGCCGTCGAATCCCACTTGGAGCGCGACCCCGCTGCCCGCGCTGCTCTCGACAGACTGCGTTCTCTCGTTGCGCCGTTGGCGACCGACCGTGTGGCCATTGAGCCTCCCGATGGATTGGCGAATCGTACGATTGCGCGTTTGAATGCAGCGCGCGTCACCCCACGCGAGATGGCGGCCAGCACAGGCCGCTGGCGGCGGATCGACGCTGTGGTCGCCGCAGGTATACTCATCGTCCTCAGCGGTCTGGGGCTTGCCGGTGCGGCCCGCGCTCGCCATGCCGAGGCAGTGGTCGCCTGCCAGAACAACCTGCGCCAATACCACGGGGCTTTGGCCATGTACGCCGCGGCCCACGACGGGGACTTCCCCCACGTCAGCGACTTACCGCCCCTCAACCGTGCCTCGGCATTTCACACCCTGTTGCAGGAAGCTGGTACGTTGCCTCCGGGTGAAGTGAAGTTGTGTCCGAGCCGACCGGAATCGGCTGTGTACGCCTACAGCCTCGGCTACCGCGCCGACGGCGGCCAACTCCGCGGGCTGCGACAGTCCGACCAGGACCTTCTGCCGATCATGTCCGACCGCGCTGCGCCGGCAGGCCACGGCACCGGCCACAACGTTCTGTTTGTCGGCGGCAACGTCCGCTATACGACGACACCGAACGCCGGAGTCAACGGCGACAATATCTTCTACAACCAGGCATCGCGCGTCGCCGCTGGACTTCATGCGCTCGACAGCGTTCTTGCCACCGGTGACGCAGCGCCCTGACGAAAAATGGGCGGGGGCGATTTCCGTCGGAGCCGGTCTCCTGCTACAACGGGAGACTGGAGGGCGGGAACTATGAGCGTGGCGTCCTACGCGCACGGCGTCTCGTCGACGCCGCTCATCGGCCAGACGATTGGCGATAACCTCCGCGATACCGTCGAGCGCTTTGGCGACCGCGAGGCGCTCGTCGTGCGGCATTGCCGTACCCGGCTGACCTATCGCGAGTTTTGGGACCTCACCAGCCGCGTTGCCAAGGGGCTGATGGCCCGCGGCGTGGTCAAGGGCGACCGCGTCGGCATCTGGTCGCCTAACCGCGTCGAGTGGCCTGTCGTGCAATACGCTTCGGCCCGCGTCGGTGCAATCCTCGTCAACATCAACCCGTCGTACCGTGCCGCCGAGTTGGATTTCGCCCTGAACCAGTCGGGCGTGACGGTACTCGTATATGCTCCGTCGTTTCGCACGGCCGAGTACGAACCAATCCTCGCCGCAGCCCGACCGCGTTGCCCGAACTTGCGCGACGCCATCCGCCTCGGCCGCGACTGGGATGCGCTCCTTGCCGATGGCGACGGCGTTAGCGATGCCGAACTCGCCGAACGGGAGGCGTCGTTAGACTGCGACGACTCAATCAACATCCAGTACACCTCCGGCACGACCGGACGGCCAAAGGGCGCAACGCTCACGCACCACAACATCCTCAACAACGCCTACTTCATCGGCGAGGCCTTGCACTATACGGAGCGCGACCGCGTCTGCGTGCCGGTGCCGTTCTACCATTGCTTCGGCATGGTCCTCGGCTGTCTGGCCTGTACGGCTCGCGGTGCGTGCCTCGTTGTGCCTGGCGAGGCGTTCGATGCGCGTCACACACTCGAAGCCATCGCCGCCGAGCATTGCACGGCGCTCTACGGTGTGCCGACCATGTTCCTCGCCCTGCTCGAACATGCGGACTTCCCGCGTACAGATGTGTCGAGTCTACGAACCGGCATCATGGCCGGCTCGCCGTGTCCGGTTGAGTTGATGAGGAACGTCGTCGGCCGGCTTCATATGCCGGAGGTCGCCATCGGCTACGGCATGACCGAGATGGCCCCCATCGCCACGTTCAGCGCCAGCAACGACACGCTGGAGAAGCGAGTCGGTACGGTCGGTCGGGTACTCGCGCACGTCGAAGCGAAGGTCGTCGATCCGTCGACGGGCGCGACGGTACCGCGAGGCACGCCTGGCGAATTCTGCGCCCGCGGCTACGGCATCATGCGCGGCTATTGGGACGACGAGTCGGCTACGCGAGCATCGATCGACGCCGGAGGCTGGATGCACAGCGGCGACCGAGCCGTGATGGACCCGGACGGTTACGTCCGCGTCGTCGGCCGGATCAAAGACCTGATCATCCGCGGCGGCGAGAACGTTGCGCCGCGCGAGATTGAGGAGTTACTTGCCACGCACCCAGTCATCGCCGACGCACAGGTAATCGGCGTGCCGAATGCCCGCTACGGCGAAGAAATCATGGCCTGGATACGCCTCAAGCCAGGGCTGGATGCCAGTTCGGACGAGTTGCGCGCGTACTGCGCTCACCACTTGGCAGCGTTCAAAGTACCTCGGTTGTGGAAGTTCGTGACCGAGTTCCCACTGACGGTGACGGGCAAGGTGCAGAAGTATCGCATGCGCGAGATCGCGGCCCGCGAACTCGGCCTGACACACGACGAGGGACCGCGATGACGACGCTTCTTGTCCTGTTTCTTGCGTGCGTTCCCAGCGGCCCGCCCACGATTACGACGTGTGCCGGCACCGGAACGGCCGGCTACTCTGGGGACGGCGGTCCTGCCAGGTTCGCCGAGTTGCGCGCCCCGTTCGACTGCGCCATGGACGTGTCCGGGAACTT
>CAZNSL010000252.1:0-7644 GCA_964574975.1 uncultured Alcaligenaceae bacterium
TGGAGCGCTTGCGCGGCATGACCAGCCTCGATGGCAAGCCATTGGACGTGGTGACGCTACCGATGCCGGACCCAGTCGTCTTTGCCGGCCAGCGCCTGCCGGCAAGCTACGCCAACTTCTACGTCGCCAACGACCAAGTGTTGGTGCCAACGTTTAACGACCCGATGGACCGCGTCGCCCTCGGCACGCTCGCAGAGCTATTCCCCGACCGCACGGTCGTCGGCATTCACGCGACCGATCTGGTGTGGGGTCTAGGGACGCTGCACTGCATGACGCAACAGGAGCCGGCGTCGGCCGGGTCAGATTGAATCGTGCGGATCGGTGATCCGCGTCGTGTCCGGCAGCGCCGCAGCCAAGGCGACGCCAACCCCAACGAATGCCAGCACGACAAAGTTCAGCAACAGACTGATGCCGTGCCACATCCCGAACGCCGCGCGGAGCGACTCGTCGGTATGCCGCGCGACGCGCAACTCCGCCACCTTGGCGACCAGCGGCCAGCCGGCCAGCACACCCGCCAGCGCCACCGCCAGTACGACGAATCGTATGGTATGGACGCGCCGTCCCGGCTCGCGTCGCGCGAATGCCAGGGCCGTGGCGATGGCAACGAGGCCGCACGCACCTTGAAGTGTGAAGTACGGCGGGAACATCGGCCCGACCGCCTCGCCAGCCAAATGGGAGTCCGGAAACGTGGCGAAGAGCCGTGGGGCCGCGATCAGGCTGAAGAAGACGCCGCCACCGAACCACAGCGACAGCGCCAGAACGTGCAGGACGCGCGCGAGCATCTGCAAAGCCCCCGAATCTCGAAGACGGTTCTCGCGACCGGCCACGAGCCGCGTGAGGTTCGCCCGATGGCGAACCGCGACCAGTACGGCGACCAGGATCGCAAACAGCGTCAGTGTACGCTCACCTTTGCCGAACGGCTGAGGCACCATCGCAATGCGCAGACCCGCCAGCACGAACCCGGCGACGATCGACGCCAGCGACATGTACCGAGTTGTGGACACCAGCGTCGCCCAGGTCACGGCCGCCACCGCCGTCGCCGCCGGCAACAGCATCGCGACGACGCCGAAGCCGGTCGCGACTCCCTTGCCGCCCCGGAAGCGCAAGAACACCGGGAACATGTGCCCCACGATCGACGCAAATCCGACGGCGACCGCCACGTTGCCGTCCCGGCCCTCGTACAATCGGGCCGCAAGCGTTGGCCCCGCGCCTTTGAGGAAGTCGAGTGCGAAGACGAGTAGACCGTACTTACGACCGAGGACGCGGCCGACGTTGGTCGCGCCGATGTTGCCGCTGCCGGCGGCAAAGATGTCCACACCGCGCGACTTCGCCACGAGGTAGCCGAACGGCACCGCGCCGACGATGTATGCGAGCAAAGCGGCTAGGATCGTCATGGATGTGGGCTTTATCGACGCCAGACCGCCTCGCGGCAACAGGGATTACGCGGCCCGCTTGCGTTCGCGCGCCGCGGCGAACACGTCCATCCATTGGCGGTAGTGGTGGTCCAACGTCCACGCCGCGGCCGCCCGTCGCGCGGCCCGGGCGCAAGCATCGCGGCGTACCGGGTCGAGCAACTTCGTGAGCGCCGCCGCAAGGGCATGAACGTCGTGCGCATCGTCGATAACGTATCCCTCAGCTGGCGGGTGCATTAACTCGGCAGCGCCGTTGGCCCGCGTCGTGACGACCGGCAGCCCACAGGCCAGTGCTTCGAGGACGACGCCAGAACACGGGTCGTAGAAGGTCGGGTGAACGTGCAAGTCGGCCGCGAAGTAAACGCGGCGTACATCGGCTGCCGGCCCGGCGAACGCGACACGCCCCGCAACACCGAGCCGCGTCGCCAGCCGCTTCCACGGTGCGGTCCGTGCATCGCCGACGACGAGCAAACGCAACGATGGCACGCGGGCAACCGCCCGTAACAGCGGCTCCAGTCCCTTGAGGCGGTAGTTCATGGCGATGAACGCGGCAACGGTCTCGCCGGGGGAGAACCCCCAGCGACGGCGCTCCTGGCTGCGCACCCGAGGTCGGTCGGCCTCCGCGAAGCGTGCGGGGTCGATGGCGTTGTGGATGACGCTCACCCGCTCCGGTGGGTAACCGTAAAACTCGCGTGCATGGTCGCGCACCATCGCACTATTGACGACGAGCAGCGGCGGTGTCCCCCCGCACAGATGTCGCCGCTCGAGTCGATCAAACGAACGGTGGGCCAGGTCGATCGTCTTAGCGACACCGGCCGCAGTCCGAGCAACGAGCGAAACGTGCTTGATCCGGTTCGCTCGCGCCGACGCCGGCTGCAAGCCTCCGAGCGGGTAGTAAATGTCGGTACCGAACGTCTTGTCGAATCCGATCGAAGCATCGACAGGTTCGGCCACAAGGGCCGCTCGAACCGAATCGCTAAAGCGCCACGGCCGCAGGAACCGCGGGCCGGTTGGCGACGGCAGCGGAACGACGCGGATCGGCGGCGGCAGGGAGGCAGCGTCCCAACGGCAGGCGAAGAGCGTGACCTCGTGTCCCTCGGCCGCGAGCCGGCGGGCGAAGTCGGCGACGTACATCTCCGCGCCACCGCGTGCTGGCAGTACGTTTTCGTGGCAGAACGCGATCCGCATCGTTTGCAATACTCCCTTAGGCCGCACGGGCCTTCCGCGCCGCGTTGTGCCGCCGGTAGTTGCGGTAGCGCACGAGAATCAACCGCCGCAGCCACGACCGGCGCGACCCACCGTAAGCCCGCCAGAAGCGCAACCGGTCGCGCGCCGTCAGCCCCGGCACGTCGGTCGAGTAGAGCAACTGTGCCAGGTCCTTGAGCCGCCACCACGACGCGGCGATCGGGTGACGGCCGAGCCGATGCAGGTCGATCATGACGATGTGGTCGCCCCAACCACCGGGGACGTAATGCGTCATCCGCGCCGGGACGTAAAAGTGGCACAGATACAAGTCCTTGTGGAAGCGACCCGCGCCGTGCAGCCGGCCGACGACGGCGGCAAGGGCGAGCGTCAGGCCGCGCTTCCACGCCGCGAACGCCGGCGACGACAATCGCTCCCGCGCCAGCGGTACCGCCTCGTGGAGCGGCAGCATGCCGGTCAACTCTTCCGTGGCGATGTACCCCTGCAACCGGCCCCACGACCCGCAGCGCTGCCCGACCGCGACGGTGCGCGGCACGCGAAAGCCGTGGGCCGCCGCCCAGGCGATATGGTCCGCTTCCTGCCACGCATCGGAGCGCGCGAGGCCCAAGTGGGCCAGCCAGCTGCGCAGCCAGCCGTGGCGGTAGTGGCGCTTGACGTAGACGACCGGACCGTTCTGCGGTGCCCAGCGAGCGATGGTGCGGCCCTGTTTGGCGTGGAAGCGGTCGCGCACGTCGGCCGCCATGACCGCATCGCCGGTCAACTCGACCGGCCAGTCGTCGGCACGCCACGCTCGCCATGCGCCCGTCACGCGGATGCCCCCCTATGCGGCAGACCGGCTCGAAGGATGTTCAGCAACCGCCGGCAGTCGTCGCGGGCCGGGCCGCCGCCAAGGTAGCCGCGGATCGCCCGCAGGCCGTCGCGCTCGTTCAGATCGAAGGCGCGGACCAGCCGACCCAAATCGACCAGCGGCACCCGGCCGGCCGAGCGCGGCAACTTGCGCACTTCACCCACGTCGGCAACGACGACACTCGGCCGCCGCGACTGCGGGCTGCGAACGTGCAGAGCGTACGCGAACGTGTCGAGTTGCAGACCCACGGCGTGCAGTCGGCGAAGGAGATCGCCAGTCGCGCGGACGACCGCCGCCCGCTGCGGGTGCCGACTGCGCAACCACGTCGCGAGCGGCACCGTATCGGCGAACGACCGCGTGAGGAGAAAGCCCGATCCGTTCGCTCGCCGGCCAAACGCTAGCAGACGTGGGGCCGGTACGCCGGCGCGGGCAAGCCGATTGTGGAAGCCGGACAGACGCACGCCCTCCGACGGGGCCGGTCTCCCTGCGAGGCGGGCCAACAGCCGTTTCCAGAGTCCTGCCGGCGGTGTCTGCAAGAGCGATAGCACCCGGCCGTCCCAGTAGATGTTCGCCCGCCGCCGCTCGCCGGAGGCCGCCCGAGCCGCGAAAGTCAACCAGTCGGGCGGGTCGCCATGACAGCGTCGCCAGAACCCACACGTCATCACTAATTGCTCGCCGTCGAGCCAGCGCATCCTGGGTGCCCCGCCGACCTCGCACCGAGCGATCCGCGTTCCGCGACGATCGCGTAGGACGTGTGCCGTGCGTTCGACATCGGCCGCCCACTCGCGGACACTGCGGCCCCTGCTGTACCCATTCAGGAACGCAATTCGCTCGCGGACGGACGTCAGTCCGTCGACGAGTGTGGCGTGCAAGAGCGCGAGATCGCGGACGCGATCCGCTCGCGGTACCGCGGCGCGGCAACGCGACCGTGGCACGTCGATCAGAGTGATGTCGAGCCGGCGCGGATGGACCAGGACGTGCTTTGCCGACAGGTCCGGTAAGTCGAAGCCGGCGTCGTGAAACCGCGCCAACAGTTCGCCGAGCCGGCGGGCGAGGAGCTTGCGCTTCGCCGGAAACTGCTTCGTGCCCCGCAGGACATCCGGCAAGGAGACCGCACCGCGGATGGCCTTCACGAGCAGGAACGCCCGGCCGCCGCTCTCACCCGTCGCCAGTACGACGGGCACCGGCAAACCGGCGTCGGCCATTTCCCGCAGCGTCGCTGCCTCACGGCCCGACTTCGTCACCCAGCCGAAGCCGGCAAGCGCGTTCGACAGCCGATCGCGCCACGGGATGCGGTGTTCGCGCTTCAGGTATGCCACGACGCGCCGCCCGCCTTCGCCGAGTTCGACGCGGACGACGTGCCGATCGGGATGGCCACCGATGACATCGCCGGGCAAGTCGAGGAAGTCTCGTGCGGCGACCAATCCGAGTCCGGCAAACCGGCCGCGGTACTTGGGGTGAACGCTCAGCAATTCAGCCGGCATGGCGTTCCTCCCGTGCGGCCGGGAAGCGAGCGAGCAGTTGCGTTGCTGCCGCGTACGTCTCGGCCGGCGTCAAGAGCGTCATGCAGCGGTGGTCGAGAGCGCAGACCCGTTTCTGGCACGGACCGCAATCGACCTTCTTCGCCAGGTGGACGGCTTTCGGATGGTACGTCTCGGTCCAGGCGATGTGCGTCGGGCCGAACAGCGTGACCACCGGCCGGTCGAATGCGGCCGCGAAGTGCCGCGGGCCGCTGTCGGTCGTGACGAGCAGATCGGCCCGGCGGACGACGGCCTTCGTCAACCCGATCGACAATGGATAATCCGCCAACGAGTGAACGTCCGGCTCGTCGGCGCGAGCGGCGATTTGGTCGGCGAGTTCGCGCTCGGTCGGGCCGCACAGGACGATCACGGCCGCGCCCCGTTCGCGCACGAGCCGTCGGGCCACCTCGGCGAAGGCGTCGGCCGACCAATACTTCGACGAGCCGAACGCCGCTCCCGGATTCAGGGCGACCACCTCGCGTCCGGCAAGCCCAAACGACTGCCAGACGGCATCGGCCGCGGCCTCGTCGCGCGCCGTTGTGAACAATTGCATTCGCCGCGTCGGCCTCGCCCCGGCTTCCTCGGCCAGCCGGTTATACGCGTCGAGGACCGGGCTCGGCTTCAGCTTGTTCCGCTCGTCGCGCTCCGGCTGAAGTGCGTCGGTCAGCAGTAGCCCGCGGCCATATCGAGCGTAACCGACGATGCGCCGGCAACGGCCCAGCGATGCGGTCAGGGCCGAACGGAATGTGTTCGGGAACAGCACGGCAAGGTCGATCGACTCATCGCGCAGCCGGCGGGCGACCGGCAGCGTGCCCTCGGCGCAGCGACCTTTTGCGTCGAAGTGAATGAGCGAATCGAACCACGGCGAGCCGTCGAGGACGCCAGCCACGTACGGCTTCAACACGCCGAGTATGCGCGAGTTGGGGTAGCGCTCGCGCAGGGCGCGGACGGCCGGCGTCGCCATGACGGCATCGCCGATCCAGTTCGGAAGGAAAACCGCGATGCGCATCCGTGCGCCTCCCGGGTTCATACTCCCCTCTCCCAGCTTTGCGGGAGAGGGGAGTCGGAAACTACGCCGCTTGACATAGATGCAAGAGCATCGAGGTAGAAACCCCCTCGCGTAAGCCCGCGAGGTGGACCCGACCGCCATACGACTCCACGAACTCCGCGCCGACCACCTCGTCCTTGCGGTAGTCGGCACCCTTCACCAGCACGTCCGGCCTCACGGCACGGATCAATTCGGCCGGCGTTGGCTCGTGGAACACCGCCACGAAATCGACGGCCGCCAGACCGGCCAGCACGGCCGCGCGGGCGTCCACTGCGTTCACTGGCCGCGACGGTCCCTTCAAGGCCCGCACGCTCGCATCGGCGTTCAGACCGACGACCAGCACATCGGCCTGTGCCCGTGCTTCGCCGAGGTACTGCACGTGCCCGGCGTGCAACACGTCGAAGCAACCGTTGGTGAACGCCACCCTCTGCCCAGCCGCGCGCCGCCGGCCGAGTTCCTCGACCAGCGCCGCGACGGGCAGCACCTTGGCGAACGGCCGTATCGTCGAGTCACCGTCTGCGAGGTCGCGCTGGATCTCGTCGCGCGTCACGGTTGCGACGCCAATCTTCTCGACCTCCAACCCACCTGCGACGTTGGCCAGCCGGATCGCGTCGGGGTAGTCGGCCCCACTCGCCAGTGCCAGGCCGAGAACGCTGAGCACCATGTCGCCGGCCCCGGTGATGTCGTAGACCTGACGCGGTCGCGTCGGGAACAGTTCGCGTCGCCCGACCCGGTCGCACAGGGCCATGCCGTCTTTGTCGAGTGTGACGATGCCGGCTTCGAGTCCGAGCCGCTCGCGCAGCTCCGCGGCGGCGACGAGTGCGTCTGCGGTTGTGCGTAGTTCGCGGCCGACGGCCAACCCGGCTTCCAGCCGGTTCGGCGTGATCGCGGCACAACCGGCGTATTTCGCGTAATCGCCGCCGCGGGTGGGGTCGGCCAACACGCGCTTGCCGCAGGCCTTCGCCGCCGCAATCGTCGCCGCGAGAACGGCCGGCGTGCAGACGCCCTTGTCGTAGTCGCTAACGAGCACCACGTCGGCTCGTCGAACCTCCGCGGCAATATGGCGCGACAGGACCGCACCGAGTTCGTCGTGCAGCGGCTCGCGTCGCTCGTAATCGACGCGCAAGATCTGTTGCGGGTGCTTTTGCTGCGCCCGGCCGATGTAGCGCTCCTTAACCGTCGTCGGACGGCCGTCGTCGGTGACGACCGCGGACGCGTCAACGCCGAGATCGCCGAGGATGCCACGAACACTTGCCCCGCCGGCGTCGGCCCCGACCACTCCTGCCAGTGTCACGTTGGCCCCCAGGGCACGGAGCATGGTCGCCACACTCGACGCGCCGCCGAGACGCTCCTCGCGGCGGTCGGCCTGGAGTAACAACACGGGAGCTTCCTGGCTGACGCGGGCCGCGTCGCCCCAGATGTAGCGGTCGAGCATCAGGTCGCCGACCACGAGCACGCGCGGCGTGCCAAGGCGTTGCACTAGGTCGATCGGGTCGCCGGTCATCGGGTAACCTCAGCTCACGACTCCATCGTAGGGTGGGACGAGCTTGGCGAGTCCCACCGGGAAGGCCCACTCGCGGAGCCGTCTTTGTGGGGCTCGCCCAACAAGGCCCC
>CAZNSL010000253.1:0-7624 GCA_964574975.1 uncultured Alcaligenaceae bacterium
CGAACCGCGTGTTCGCGTTCGCGAGCCGGTCGTATCGCGCGACCTCGATCACCCGCAGCGGCAGGCTGAGCGGGGCCGGGGGCGGCTCGAAGGTCGGCATCAGATCCGGTCTTCCACGGTGTTCAGCAAGATCCGCTTCAAATCGTCGGAATAACCGAATCGCTTCTGGTTGAGTTCGATCGATCGGCGAATGTCGCCGTCCTTGTGACGGAGCGTCGCGGCCTTCCAGTCGCAGAGCATCTCCACGAGGTCGAGCAGGGTCATGCCCCTAATCCCGTGCTCCGGTTTGTCCATCAACTCGGCTTCCCAGATCACGCTCCCGTTCGCACAGCAACGCGGGCAGAACCGACGCGACGTGCCGTCGTCCCACTGGGATGCCGGGGCCTGTCGTGCCGAGAACGAGCCGTCGCAGACGCCACAGTGCCAGCGATAGTGCTCGGGATGGTGGCTGTTCGCGGCGTAGTGGTGCTCGAGGGCCGGACCCAGGCCGGCGAGGCATGCCTTGTATTCCTCCGAACCGTACGTCGTTCCGGCGAGCTTGGGCGTGAACTCGTCGAACGCCTCCTTCTCAGGGCTCTCGAGTTTGGATTCGTCGTGGCCCGCGGCTCGATGAGCCAAGCGACCCCTGAACTGGTGGAGCAACACTCGGACCTGCCGGATGTGCTCGCGCGTATCATCGCTCGAATCGTACATGGATGCTCCAGTGAAGATCAGGCCGAGCCCTTGATGACGCCGATCGCCACGAGGTCCGTACGCAGGCGGGCGAGCAGCGTTCGGACGTTCGCCACGTCCGTCTTGACCTCGGCGAGTCGGGCGGCGAGCGAGGCGACGGCGTCTTTCGTGGGGGTGTCGCCGATCGCCGCCAGCGTCGTCGACGGCGTCCCGCCGCTGTTGTCCGTGAGGGCCTGTTGACCCTGCGCGGCGAGCGTCCCTTGGTCGGCATGGGCGGGCTGGACGACCGGCGTCGTGTTCCAGAGCCCGAGTTTCTGCGTCGTCGCCGTGCCGAACTTCGTGCCGGTGGTCGAGCCCACCGCGACGTTCGCCCCGTCGGCCAGCGTCCCGCCGGCCAAGGCGAGGTAGGTCGCCACCGACGTCGAGGCGATCGTGATCCGTTCGTCCATCACGCTCGTGATCGTGGTCGTGCCCGTGACGACGGTCGCGAGCCGCACGTGGTTCGAGCCGGGCCAACTCGAGGTCGACTCGGTGAGCGTCCCCGCGTTGGTCAGGTACAACTTGCAGGTCGACGACGCGGAACAGGTGAACGACGACGTCCCCGCGTAGGTCACGAGCGTCCCGTCGTCCTTGACGAACGTCCCGGCCGCGACCCGGACGTCGCGGCTCGCCGAGGGGACTTCCTTGAGCGACACGGCGAGGGCCCCGATCGGGGCGACCGCGTCGAGGAGGTCGGCGTTCTCGTTGAGCGGGACGTTCCAGGTCCGGTCGTTGACGGCCGGCTTGCGAATCTTGAGGTTGCTGGTGTACGAAGTCGCCATCGATCAACCCCAAGTGTGACCGTCCGGGCCGGTCGCGGCCGGGGACGCGGACCAGTTCAAGGTCGCGACCCGCGTCGTGTTGTTGTAGGTGTAGGTAAGCCGCTGGCCGGTCTCGTCGGGTGCCGGCGGTCGGGGCGGTCCGGTGATCGCCACATTGCCGGTCGTGGGCGTCCCTTGCTTGTTCCCCGCGGCGTCGAACGGGACGATTGCGAACGTCCACGTCCCCGGCCCGAGCACGGGCGAGACCCACGAGTAGTCGGACGCGGCCATGCCGAAGCCGCCCGATCCATACCCGCCCGAGCCGAAGCCGTCGGTGACCACGTCGCCGGTATAGGCCGGCACGGTCGCCAAGATCGTGGTGTAGTCGACCGCCCCGCCGGCCGTCGCACTCGCGTGGATGCGAAACCCCTTCACGTCGCCGGCGCCCGACGGGTCGAGATAGGTGCCGCCTCGCCACGCGATCGTCGCCCGGTTCGAAGGGGCCGACGGGAGCGAGCCCGAATAGTCGACGTGCCGTTCGGAGAGGTCGGCCACCGTGCCGACGTCGACCTGGATCGTCTTGCCGGGATAGGGCAGCCGGCAGCGTCGGGCCTGGCCCGACCAGACGAGCCGGCGGTCGACGTACGCCTGATACCACGTCCCCGCCGCGGCCGACGACGTCCACGACACCGCGAGGTCCTGACCGTCAGGGCCGATCGAGACGGACGTGATCGACGCGGTCGAGAACCCCATCAGACCAATCCCTTGAACGCGGCCTTGTAGGGCAGGTACAGGCCGCGGCCGTCGAAGATCCGCCGTCCCTTCTGCTCGAACGAGATCGCCAGCACGTACGGCCACGAGACGGCGACCGTGTCCACGAGCGTCCGGGCGATCCCGTCGCCCACCACGCCCGAGCCGCCGATCCAGAGGGCCTCGGCCGCCGTCAAAGCGGCCTGGTTGGCGCCGAACAACACGCCCTCGACGAAGAACACCCGGCCGCGGAACCCGCCCCAGAGGTGCTGTTGGCCGTTGATGCCGAAGAACTCGTTGATCTGGCCCGCCGACGGGTCGATCGTGTGGGCGATCCGCACCGAACGGCCGAAGATGTTCACGCCGCCGTAGGTCGCCACTCAGAACGCCTCCTCGATGTGCGCGGCGAGGGCGTCCGAGGCCGTCTCGAAGAGTTCGTCGATGATCTGGTCGTCGAGGAGGTAGAACGCGCGGCCGCCCTCGGTGAAGTACCCGCCCTTCTCGACGTCGGTGGCCTTCAGTTCCCCCGGCCGCATCGCGACGCCCGACCGCGCCGACTTCGACCGCGGCGGCTCGCCCGTGCCATACCGCATCTCGACCGCCTCGGGTCCGATCGTCGTTCGGCCCAAGAGCGACGTCCGCGAGAGCATCTGCCCGCCCAGTTCGCCCGGCCGGTAGACCGAGTACCGCTCGGCCTTGTACAGTGCGTAGTGGAGTTCGTTCGCCCGCCACGGCTTGCGTTCGGGGTCGAGCCCCTCGGCCGACCGCTGGGCAATCCCGTCCGCCGCCGTCGTCGCGAGGTTGCGGCCCAACGTCTGGCCCCCCTCGCCCGGCATCGTGAAGTCGTACGAGTCCACGACGGCCTTCACGGCGGCGAAGATTTCGTCCGAGTTGTCAAGGATTTCGATCGACATGCGAAGAGATTGGGGGAGGACTCAGACGATGGGCCGAATCAATTGGTTTCGCTGGATACTGCATTGCATGCTGTGGTTGTCAATGTTGATTTTCTTGGTCGGCGTGAACCGCCGCGACGACGATTCGCACCGCATGGCGGCCCGAGACGTCGGCTGGTTCTCAGCCATGATCGCCGTCGCAGGGTTGGCCTGTTCATGGCGGCCGAGGGACATCATGGCGTGAGGACCGGCGGGGCGGCTGGGACCAAGTTGGACAGACGATCGGTCAGGCGATTGAGGCTGTCGATCAACTCACGCGGCACCCCGCCGCCGCCGAGTTTCTGGTTCGCGGCCTCGGCCCCGGTGTTGAGCCAGTAGTTGACGACGTCCGCCACGAAGTTCGACCGCGTCACCTGGGCCCCGGTGGCGGGGTCGGTGGTCGTCGGCAAGAGGCCGGTCTGTTCGAGGGCCCGACGCTGGGCGATGATGTCCTCGGGGTCGCCGAGTGCGCCGTAAAAGGTCATGAGGTTGTATCCGAACCGTGAGAACGGCGCGAGCCGCTCGCCGACCATGCCCGCCTTGATCCCGGTCTTCCTCGCCTCGAGGGCGGAGAACCGCATCCCTTCCTTCAACTGGTTGGCCGCGGCGACCGCCTCGGCCTGGCGGGTCTGCCCTTGCTCGGTGGCGAGATACTCGGAGATCATCGGCGTGATCAGCGAGGCGTCCGGGGCTTGCAAGGCCGCCTCGACCTGCGGGCCGAACACCGTCTCGCGAGCCTTGAACGCCGTGCGCAACGCCCGGTTCTCCCGCTCCTCGACGAACCCGAAGCGCTGCAACGCGACGTCGACGGGGACGCCCTTGGCGACCTCCCCGGCGAGGAGCCGGTTCGACTTCTGAAACGCCTCGATCGCGCTGTCCTTCGCCGTGATCCCCGCTCGGGCGAAGAACCCGGCCTTGTCCTGGTTCGCGAAGTCCCGCAGGCCCGACACGCCTCGCATGACCGAGACGGCCGCCTCGCCCGGGTTGAACTCGGCCATCGTCGAGACGAGGGCCGCGGCCTGACCGGCGTTGGGGATCGCCGACTCGAGGGCGTTCTCCGAGACTTGAGACATCACCATCGCGAGCTGCGGCGCCAGGAGCGCCATCTTGCCGGCGCCGGCGTCGAGGATCTTGAACGCCTGAACCGCCCGGGCCGCGGCGGCCTCGGCACCTTGGCCCTTGCCCTGGAAGTCCTCGGCCTTCACCACGCCGCCGAGCAGGTCGCCCGCGAGTTCGACGGGGATGCCCTTCGCGGCGGTGATGGCGCCGGCCATGCCGGCGAACCGCTGAAACTCCGGCCCCGAGATGTTCCGCCCCTTCGCCAACTGGGCCCGACCCAGGAACGACTCGAGGAAGCCTCGGCCGCCTTCCAGGCCGAGCCCCGTCTGGGCCCCGAACACCGCCGTCTCGAGGGCGAACTGGTTGTCCGCCCGCCGGCCCGCCACCGACGCCAGGCTCGCGAGGGCGTCCTTCGTGGAGATCACCTGCTTGGCGAGTTCCTGAGAGTAGTCCCTCGCTTTCTTGAACTCCTCGCCCACGGCCCTGGCGAATTGGGCCCCGGTGTAGATGCCGGCGAACTTCGAGCCGAGGGCGGCCAACGACGAGCCGAAGAGGTCGGACTCCTCGCGGCCCTTCCGCATCGCCGACCGTTCGGCCGTCCACGCCTGGTCGGCGACCCTCGCCCGTTCGGCCATCTTGCGGCGGAAGTCGTTGAGCTTGGCGTCCTCGGACTCCTTGTGGGCCTTCTCGACGTCCCGGATCGCCGCCCGCTGATGGGCCGCGAAGCGGTCGGACTCCATCGAGGCTTGCGACCGATTCAGACGCAGATTGATGTTCAGATCGCGGTCGGCCATTTAGGCGAGCGACTCCAACTGGGCCTCTTGGGCGTCCAGGACGAACTCCTCGACCCACTTCGTCCGTCGGGGGACCAACGATCGCATCTCCGCCCAGTCCGCCAGGTCCCTCACGTCTTCGAGCAACACCCATTCGCCGCCGCCGGCCCCGAGCATCGTCATTGCGGCGAGCCGGCGCCAGCGGCCGAAACTTTTGGGGCGTTGCCCAGTGCGACGTCGAGGATGTCATTGAGACGGTCGTGGGACTCGGGATCGTCGTGCCGATAGCACAGTAGCCCCGCCATCTCGTCGCCGGATAGCTCGTAATTCCACATCAGCAGAAACGCCGCGACCGAGAAGAGGTCGGTCCAGGCCATCGACTCGGCCTCGGAGAGCCGCGTCATCAAGGCGTCGAACTCGGCGCCGAAGTGGGTCGACGTGTCGACGCTCACGCACGTACGACCCTCGATTCGCGGCGTCAGTTGCACGAACGGCTTCGGGAAACACCACGCCTGCCCGTCGGCCAGCACGATCGGGACGGACGCCCCTTGGAAGGTGTCGCGGCGGCGTTCGGATTCGAGGATCATGAGTCCTCGCGGTTGAGGAGAAAGCCGTGCTCGATCCCGTCCTCGACCGGGACCCAACGGTACTTCGGGGCCTGGCCGGGGAGGTACTTGGCCACCACGCCGTGCTCGTCGGGCACGGCGAGGATGTAGCCGGAGTCGACGGCGGCCATCACCGGCCGCGATCCGAGGACCCCCTCGGCCCAGAGGACCGTCTTGCGAATCCGCTCGGAGGCGTCGTCCCCGGCTTGTTGTTTGCCCTTGACGATGTAGATGGCGTCCGGTCTGTCCATGTCAGGCGACCCCATAGGTGAGCGGACTGGTCGCCCCGTCGGACGACTCGGCCTTGAAGATGATCGTCGAGGACCCGTAGGCGCGGTGGGCGCCGGCGACGTCCGGGGCGTGGCTGATCGCGTTGGCGAGCGTGTAGACGATCGAACTGTTGGCGGCGCCCTTGGCGTCCCGATGCGTGGCGGTGAACGTCGCCCGCAGGCCGGGGCCGATGGCATTCGCCCACGCCGCGTCGGCCGTGGTGACGGTCACGGTCGGGTCGTTCATGTCGTTGACGTACGTGGTCATGTAGCGGTCGTTGTCGCCGCTGAACCCGACCGTGTTGGAGTTGAAGGCGATCGAGACGTTGGTGACGCCCGTGGCCGTGGTGTTGTTGTAACTGACGCTCGTCCAGTTCATGAACCGCTTGGTGGGCATCGGACGCCTCCTTTCAGGTCGTCGCGGTGATGGTCAGGGAGTCGACGTTGTCGGGCGCCGTCGCGTCGGCCGTCGCGACGGTGGTGGTCGTGTTGGGCTCCTCGCCCGTCGCGTTCGCAGCCCGCACGCCGATCGTGTACTCGACGCCGTTCGTCAGGCCGGTCAGGTCGGCCTCGTACACGAACAGCCCCGGCGTTGCCGCGACGGTGGCGGCGGCCGAGGCGTAGTTGGCCGAGCCGCCGGTCCCTTTGTAGACGTTGAACGTCGTCGGCCGGTTGGCGTCGGAGGCGAGCACCCGGGCCCGCCACCGCACGCGGACCTTGCCGCCGGCCCGCGGCGCCGCCGTCAGCCCGGTCGGGGCGAGCGGCCGGTTCGTCACGTCGACGCCCGAGCCGTTCGTGACGATGCGGACGAAGGCGTCGACGTTCTTCTCCTCCTGCGTGCTCACCGAATCGAAGGCCCGGACCGCGAAGCGGACGTCCGACCCCGTGGCGATCGGGGCGGTGTCGTACGTCGTCCCGCTCGTGACCGTCGCGACGACCGTCCCGTAGTCGATCGGGCCGCCGGCCCCGTCGTTCTTGTAGATGCGATACTGGGTCGCCATGCCTCAGACGGTCGCGTAGTGCTCGTGCCAATCGTCGATCATCTGCACCCACTGCCCGGTCAGCACGGCCTCTCGCTGCGGGCTCACGGCCGGGAGGTAGCGGCCCCCGGTCAGGTAGCTCTGCTCCGACTCGGTGGCGTCGCTGTAGGACCGGCCCCCGAGCGTGTTGTGGGCGACCTGAACCAGGCGGTCGAGTTCGTCGTCGCGGCAGTCCGGGTCCTCGTCGCGGACGGCGATCACGAGTTGATAGGTGACGGTGCGTTGGACGACCGTATCCTCGTCCGGGTCGCCGGCCCACGGCTGTTCCGTGAAGCCGGTCAGCGAGAGCGTCGCGAACTTGTAGTGCTCCGCCGACTCGCCCTTGCGTTCGACCTCGCCCGTGGTCGTCACGCGGTGGAACTGGCCGGTGTCTCGTAGGAGTTGTGCGAGGTGCCGCAGGATCGGCCGGTCGCGCAAGGCCGCCGTCAGCCCGCCCGCACCGACCGCCTCGGCCGACGCCGACCCGGCCGCCGTTCCGACCGCATTGACGATCGCTCGGCCGACCGCGACGGCCGTCGAGTCCCCGGCCGCCGCACCGGCCCCGACACCTTGATTCGTGAACGATCCCACGGCCGACGCCGTCGCCTCGCCGAGGGCCGAACCGACGACGTTCGCGATCGCACGGCCGACGGCCGAGGCCGAGGAGTCTCCCGCCGCCGTGCCGATGACGTTGGCGATCGCCTTGCCCACGGCCGAAGCCGAGGAGTCCCCCGCCGCCGACCCG
>CAZNSL010000254.1:0-7612 GCA_964574975.1 uncultured Alcaligenaceae bacterium
TTGCCCGAAGCACAGCTCGACCGCTTCCTATTCCTCATCCAGGTCGATTACCCGACTGACGCCGAAGAAGACCAGATCATGCGGCTGGCGACCGCCGATGTGTCGCCAGCCATCGAGAAAGTCCTGCACGGCGACGACATCCTTCGGCTCCAGCGCGTCGTCCGCCGCGTGCCCGTGGCCGACCACATCTTCGCCTACGCCAAGCGACTGACGCGGATGAGCCGGCCGAACACGCCAGAAGCGGCCGACTTCGTGAACAAGTGGCTGACGTGGGGGGCCGGCCCTCGGGCGAGCCTGAATCTGATCTTGGCGGCAAAGGCCCACGCCGTCTTGAAGGGGAGATTCCACGTCGCAGCCGATGACGTGGCCGCGGTGGCGGGGCCAATCCTGCGGCACCGGTTGATCCCGAACTTCACGGCCCAGAGCGAAGGCGTGACGCCGGACGTGGTGGTGGCCAAACTGCTCGCATCGGTGCCGAAGAACCAGGCTGCGTGATGCCGACCTACCTCCAACCCGACACACTCGCCAAAGCGCAGGCCCTCGGTCTGAAGGCCCGCACCGTCGTCGAGGGCTTGCGCGTCGGCGATCACAAGTCGCCGTTCCGCGGCTTTTCCGTCGAGTTCGTGCAACACCGCGAGTACGTCCCCGGCGACGACATCCGCCACATCGACTGGAAGGGCTACGGCCGCAGCGAGCGCTACACGATCAAGCAGTACGAGCAGGAGACGAACTTCGCCGGGCACATCCTGCTCGACGCCAGTCGATCGATGCTCTACGGCGACGGCCTGGCCAACAAGCTCGAATACGCCAAACTCCTCGCAGCGACATTGGCGTACCTCATTATCCACCAGCGCGACAGCGCCGGCCTTTACGTCTTCGACGAGAAGTGGCGCACCCGGTTGCCGGTGAGCGGTCAGCCGGGGCACGTCCAGAAGATCCTCGAAACGCTCGAATCGACGGAGCCGCGCGAGAAGTCGTCGGTCGCACCGCTATTGCATGACCTGGCCGGCACAACGCGGCGGCGCGGCCTCGTCTTCCTGATCTCCGACTGCTTCGAGGCCGTGGACGGATTGCTGAGCGGGCTGCAACACTTGCGCTTCCAGGGTCACGAGGTGACGATGTTCCACGTCCTGCACCCAGACGAGACCGAATTCCCGTTCGATGGTCTGGTAAAGTTCGAAGGGCTGGAGTTGCCGCAACATTACCTGACGCGGCCGCACCTGATCCGACCGGCGTATCTGCGGACGGTACGGGCTTACCTGGAAACGCTCCGCCGCGGCTGCGAGGCGAACCGCTGCGATTACGTCGCGATGGACACGCGACGGCCATTGGTGGAAGCGCTGTCGGGCTATTTGGCTCGGCGGACGAGGACGAAAGTATGATCCGCAGATGTCGCCGATTCCGCCGATTAGCGGAATCGACGACATCTGTCGATGAATCCTGTTGAGAATGCGATGGGCTTCTTCGCTCCGGTCATGCTCTGGGGAACGCTCGCCGCCGGCATCCCGGTCGCGCTGCATTTCCTGTTTCGCAGTCGCTACCGGATAGTCCCCTGGGCCGCGATGGAGTTCCTGCTCCAGAGCATCGAGCAGACCAGCCGCCGCATCCGCTTCCAGGAACTACTGCTACTGCTTGCCCGCGTCGGTATGTTGGCGCTGCTGGCGTTCGCGCTCGCCCGGCCGTCGTCGCAGGCTCGGCCGGGGTCCGGCGCGGGCGACGCCGTGGACGCGGTACTGCTATTCGACGTGTCGTACAGCATGGACGCCCGCGAGGGCGCCACTTCGCGACTCGACCGGGCCAAGAAGGCCGCCCGCGACCTGATCGACAACTTGCCCGCGCATTCGACCGTCCAGGTCGTGACCTGCTCGGATCGCGCCGAGCGAACCGGGCCGCAGCAGCCGGGCGACCTGGAGTCGGCCAAGCGCGTCGTCGATTCGCTCGCTGTGTCGCAACTGGCGACCGATCTGGTGCCGGGAGTGCGTGAGGCCGTCGGGCTGCTCGAGCGGGGCACGTCGCCTAATCGCGAGTTGTACTTGTTCACCGACTGCCAGAAGCTCGGCTGGGAGCAACAAGCCGGGCCGCTGACCGAAATTATGCAGCGGGCACACGACCTTGCTGCCGTCACGGTAGTACGCTGCGGCACCCGCACGCCGAAGAACGTCTCGGTCGTCGCCATCGTGCCGCAGTCGACGCTACCGCACGTCGGCGAGCGCGTCGGCTTCGCCGTGCTGGTCCGCAACGCCGGCACCGAGCCGGTGCGCGACCTGACCGTGACGCTGACACTCGACGGCGACAAGACCACGGTCGAGTCGCAGCCAGTCGCCCTGCTGAACGCTGGCGAGACGCGGACGGTGCCGCTATCGGGCAAGTGGGACAAGCCGGGGCTGCGCGTCGTGTCAGCGAGTGTCGGCCCCGACGAACTCGGTGCCGACAACAAACTCGACCTCGTGATCCCCGTCTGCGAGCAGGTGCGCATTCTGGTGATCGACGGCGCGGTTAACGACCGTGAGCCGGAGAAGTCGTCGAGCTTCTACCTCCTGCACGCGCTCCTGCCGGTGAAGGACGCCGACAAGGCGAAGTACCACCTGCAACCGCGGCTCGTGACGCCCGGCCAGGCAACCGCCGCCCACCTCGGCGACAAAGACCTTTGCGTCCTCGTCAACTGCCCCGTCGAAGACGATCGTATCAAGCGTATCGAGGGCTTGGCCCCGGAATTCTGCGACGCACTCGAACGATTCGTCCGCGGCGGCAAGCCGCTGTTGATTTTTGCAGGCGACCGCACCCCGCCGGAATCGTACCAGCGGATCCTCGGCGACCGGCATCAACTCCTGCCAATGAAATTGACCGGCGTCGCTTCGCTGCCAGCCAAGGGCGAAGTGGCGGTGGACCGCGCTTCGATCCGCGACCCGGCGTTCTGGAAGTTCCGCGACGACGAAGCGTATCAGCCGCTCATCAACGTCCGCACGGCACGCTACCTGACCGGCAAGCCAGTGCCGGCCACCGACAAAACCGACCCGGTGCTATTGCGTTTCACCGACGGGCAGCCGCTTATGGCCGTTCGGAAGACAGGGGCGGGGCAGGTGATGCTCTGCACTACATCGGCCGACGTGACCTGGACCGA
Organism: uncultured Alcaligenaceae bacterium; assembly: GCA_964574975.1. Classification (GTDB taxonomy): domain Bacteria; phylum Planctomycetota; class Planctomycetia; order Gemmatales; family Gemmataceae; genus JAXMAS01. Next base: position 3,122 of record CAZNSL010000254.1, read on the forward strand.
CTGGCCCTTGTGGTTGGGAATGTACGTCCCGTTCGTCGATGTGACAGTGAACCGGCTCATCCTCGGCTCGGCCCAGAACCACAACGGCATTGCCGGCGAGCCGATCCGCCTGTTCGTACCGGAAGCCGACGCGGCCGCGAGTTTCGTGTTGCACTGCCCTGACGGCCGGCGACTGCGGCTCGGCCTGGCGGAGTCGGTCCAGGGCCGGCCGATGGTATCGTCGGCCGACACGGCCCTCGCAGGCGTCTACCGCGTGGCGGCGTCCGATGACGCGGGGGCCGGCGTGCCATTCGCCATGACGGCCGACCCGCGCGAGGGCGTGGACTTATCGACTCTGAGCGATCGTCAAATCGACGACGCTCTCGGATTCAGCCCGACGCACCTGACGGCCGGCGACGATTCGAGCAGCCCGGCGAACGAGCGGCTCAAGCGCGAATGGACGGTGTGGCTCCTGTTGGCAGTGCTGGGCATCGCGGCGTTCGAGGCGTGTTTGGCGTGGTGGTGCGGGCAGGCGCGGTGACGCGGGTCCGCGTCACTTCGAAGCAGCGTTCGAAATCGTTCGGCAATCGACGACATGGACTTTTTCAACCGACTCCTGACCAGCGACGCCCCGGCCGGGACGCACCTGCGTTCCGCCGAGTGGAGTTTACGCGGTCCCTTGCCCCTATGGGCGACGCTGCTGTTATTCGCTGCGTTCGCGGTCGGGAGCGTCTGGCTCAACGCCCGCGAGACGGCACACATCGGTTGGGGCCGGCGAATGCTGCTCGCAGTGCTACGCACCGCCGCGCTGGGGCTGCTGCTCGGCTTGGCGCTACGACCGGTGATGGTCGCGGAATTCGCCGGCGAACGGCCGCGCGGAGTCGCCGTACTATTCGACAACTCGCAGAGCATGACGCAACGCGACCGGCGCGTCACGCCGCGCGACCGGTTACGGGCAGCGATCGCCAAGGGTGAGGCCAAGCCCGACGCCTCGCCGGACGCCGGCGAGTTCACGAGTGCCGCAGGCGACACGATGGAGCAGCCCCGGCGCATTGATGTCGTCAATTCTGCAATCTCAAATCTCAAATTCCTCGAACAACTACCCACAGTAGGCCCAGTGCGCAACTACACCTTCGGGCAACGTCTCGCTACCATTGCTGGCAACGTCGCGCCGGCACTGACGGCGAACGAGTCGCGCACGGCCCTGGCCGACGCAATCGGCGACCTGCTGCTGAAGCGCGACGGCGACTTACCGGCCGCGGTCGTCGTCGTCACCGACGGTCTCGACAACGGCAGCAAACTTCCGCTCGACGAGGCGGCCCGCGAGTGCAAACGGCTCGGCGTACCGCTGCACGTTTACGGCGTCGGCGCGTCTGAGTCCGGCGTGTTGCAGCTCAAAGATGCCGGGCTTCCCGACACGATCTTCTACGACGACACCGTGAGCGTGCCGCTGCGTTGGCGCGGTCAGGGTTTCAAGAATGGCACGGCAGTCCTGACACTGCGGCTCGGCGACAAGGTCGTGGCTGTACGCGAGGTACCGGTCAAGGACGGCCAGTTGACCAAGGACACGCTCACGTTCACGCCGGCGAAGCGTGCCGGCACGAAAGAGGAGCGGACGGAGTTGGTCGCATCGGTGCGAGCCAAGGACGACCCGACCAACTACGACGAGGTCAAGCGCGTCGTGCAGGTCGTGGATCGCAAGGTCAAGGTACTGGTCATTGAGGGTGCGCCGCGTTGGGAGTTCAAGTTCCTGATGCCGGCACTCGTGCGCGATCGCCGCGTCGAGGCGACGTTCCTGCTGACCGATGGCGACCCCAGGCTGCTACAACGGTCGCCGTTCGTCGCCGAGTTTCCGCAGCGCGAGAAGCTGTTCGGCTACGACCTCGTGATTCTCGGCGACGTCCCCGCCGCTTTCTTCGGGCCGGAAAAACTGGGACTGCTCCAGGAGTTCGTGCGCGAGGGCGGCGGGTTGATCGCGATCGCCGGACGGACGTACATGCCGTCGGGCTACGACGGCGGCCCACTCGCTGAAGTACTGCCGGTCGAGTTCCTGCCGTCCAAGTCGCCGGTCGATCCAACGGCCCGGCCATCGCCGTACCAACCGGAGTTGTCCCCGGCCGGTGAGCGGTCCGAAATGCTCGCCCTGGCCGACACGCCGGAGGAGAGCCTACGGGCATGGAAGAACCTACCCGGCTTCTACTGGAACTATCCGGTATCGAAACTGCGCGCCGGGGCGACTGCACTCGTCGTGCATCCGAACCTGAAGGCTGGCGACCAGCCGATGCCGTTGCTGGCGACACAGTATTATGGCAAAGGGCCGGTACTGTTCCTCGCTACTGACGAAACGTGGCGCTGGCGGTCGGACGGCCGGGAGAAACTATTCGCCCGGTTCTGGGGCCAGGCGATCTACCAGACCGGCTTGCCCCACCTGCTCGGCAACGCCCAACGCGTCCAAGTGGCCCTCGAGCGTGGCGAGGCCGTACTGGGAAGACCGGGTTACCTGTACGCACGGCTGCTCGACAACGAGTTCCGGCCGCTGACGGAGCCGCGGGTCGCCGCGACGCTCGAAGCGCTGGACGCCGATGGCGAGGCAAAGTCGCGGCCGGTGTCCCTCGACGCGGTCAGCGGCCGTCCCGGCGAGTATCGGACGTACCTGCCGCACGACGTCCCGGGCCGGTACGAACTGCGTCTGACGCGGCCAGAAGCAGCGACGTTTGCGTTCCGCGTCAACCTGCCACCGCGGCACGAACTGGAGCCGGCTGGCATGAACGAGGCGGGACTGCGCGAGTTGGCCGCCGCGACTGGTGGGCGGTTCTACCGCGAGGAGGATTTGCCGTCGTTGGCCGCGTCGGTGACGCCACAAATGGCATCGTTCACGCAGCGGCGCGAGATACTGTTCTGGAACCCACTGGTGTTGTTGGTGTTCGTCGGATTGGTGACGACCGAGTGGGTTGTCCGCAAGTTTGCGAACATGGTATGACCCCGCGAATCATCGCGCGAAAACTGGCTACCTTGCGTCGCCGCGAACGGTTCATCCGCCTCGCGTGGGGCCTGGCGCGCCTCATCACCGTCGCCGCCGTGTTGCTTGTGATCGCGTGCTATATCGATTGGCGGATCGATCTACGTAGCGAGACTCCGTACACCCTGCGTATGGCCATGTTGGCCGGACAAATTGGCATCGCAGTCGTCCTCGCGGTCGCTTGGCTGCTAGTGCCCCTGTTCGGTAGGCGCGACGATGCCGCGACGGCCCTGTTCGTCGAGGAGAAGTTACCGGCGCTCAGCCATCGTCTGATCTCGGCCGTGCAACTGAACCAGCGAGGGGCGAACACTCGCGGCATGTCGCCAACTATGATTGGCGTCGTGACGCACGAGGCAGAAGACGCCGCGGCACGCGAAAACTTCACAGCGTTGGTGGATCACCGTCGGCTTTGGAACTCGCTCGCCCTGGCATCGATCGTTGCACTCTTCGTCGGCACGACTTGGCTCTTCGCAGGTCCAACCCTCCAGGCGTTATTCGCGCGGCAGGGATTAGCGAACCGGGAAGTCCCGCGGCATGTCCAGATTCGCAACGCGACTCGAGAAGTGTGGCCAGCCGGCGAACCGGCGACGGTTACGCTCGACATCACTGGCAGCGTCTCGGACGGTTCGCTCGGTGAGTTAATCGTCACCGACGAAGACGGACATTCTGAGCGGTTTGAGCTGAACCTGTTACTATCGGCCGAAGGCGACGCTTTGCCGACGTGCAAGCCGAGTGCGATCGTGCCTGGGTCGTTCGGCAACTTCACGTTTCAGGCGTGGCTCGGCGACGGCCGACTGCGGGAACCGGGCCGAGTCCGCCGCGTACCGCGGCCAGCCATTACTCGACAAGACGCCTGGACACTCTTGCCGAAGCATGTCGGCACGACGCCAAACGGGCGGCCTTACACGCTGCCACAGACTAAGGGCGAAATCGTCGGCCTGCCCGGCTCGTCCGGCATGGTCGCGTTCGTCACGCAGAAACCGGTCGTTCAGGCGACGCTCGAACTGCTCGGCACCGCCACCGCGGAGGAAGCCACCCGAACGCACAGTGCCGTCGGTGTCCTGCGCCGGTTGCCTCTCGAACTCACTAACGGCAACACCGATGGCTCCGGCACCTTCGAGTTGCGGGCGGAAGAGATCGCTTACCGGATCGTCGTCGAAGATGAGTACGGCTTCACTAACCTCGACCCGCCGAGACGCGGTATCAAGATCGTCGAAGAGGATGCCCCGCAAGTCGTGTTGCTCCCAGAGCAATTCGCCCCGGAACAGGCTGGCCTCCTCGGTCGGTCGGGCGTGGAAGATTTTGAGGTCGAAGGCGTGCCGATCCCGCTCGGCGGCTCAATCCGCATTGCCTACGCCGCCATGCATCCCTACGGCCTCGGCGCGGCCCGTTTGCAATACCGCATCAACGAAGGCCCCTGGCGGCCGTTCACCCTGCGGGAAATTCCACCGGTCGATGCTCCGTTCGACCCCCGCACGGGAGCGTTCGCAACT
>CAZNSL010000255.1:0-7594 GCA_964574975.1 uncultured Alcaligenaceae bacterium
GACGTCGGCGTCGGCGTCAAGGTGGGTGTCGGTGAAAGTGTCGGGGTCGGCGTCGAAGTCTTCGTCGGAGTCGGGGCGGGCGTCGACGTCACGGTCGGAGTCGGCACGGGCGTGCTGGTCTTCGTCGCCGTAGGCGAAGGAGTCGACGTCTTGGTAGCGGTGGGAGCCGGCGTTGCCGTTCGTGTCGTGGTGCATACCGGCGTCCCCGTCCTGGTCGGGGTCGGAACCGGTGTCGACGTCTTGGTCGGGGTCGGGAGGAGTTGGGTCGGAATCGGCGTCGACGTCCTGGTGGGCGTCGCCGTCGGGGTGGCTGTCTGGGTGGCCGTCGGTGTCGGGCTGGCCGTCCGCGTCGCGGTGGGACTGGGCGTAGGCGGCGAGCACGTCACGTCTGCACGCGCCACCCCGGCACCGGGATGGCCCGGTCGCTGGTCGACCTCGAGGGTCACCTTCTGGCCGGAGTAGGGACCGAAGCTCAGCTGGGTGCCCTGCCCCGCACCGAGCGGACCAACACTCCCTTGCTGCGTCAATACACCCGCAACATACATCCGCCACGTGGTCGGGCCGGTCATGCTCCCGGAGCCGTCGTTGGTCACCGTGAACACCGCCGTCAGACCGGGGCCACACTCCCCTGTGACCTTCATGCTCGATTTATCCCAAGCGGTCGACGTCGGCGTCGGCGTCACGGTGGGCGTCGGCGTCGGCGTGGCCGTCGGCGTTCGTGTCGCGGTGGGGGTCGCCGTTGCCGTCGGCGTGGCAGTCGGGGTCGCGGTAGGCGTTCGCGTGGCGCTGGCAGTCGGCGTCGCGGTCCGCGTCGGCGTCGGAGTCGGCGTCGGCGTCTAGGTCGGCGTCGGCGTGGCGGTGCGCGTCGGCGTAGCGGTCGGCGTAGGCGGCGTACACGTCACGTCCGCCTTCGCGACCCCCACACCCGGGTGGCCCGGCCGTTGGTCCACCTCGATCGCGACCTTCTGACCGGAATATGGACCAAAGCTCAGCTGCGTGCTCTGGCCGGCATTCAGCGATACGATCGTACCCTGCTGCGTGAGGACGCCACCCACGTACATCCGCCACGCGGTCGTGCCCGTCATGTTCCCCGTGCCGCCGTTGGTCACGGTGAAGACGGCCTGCCCATTGGCGGCGCATTCGCCGGTCACCGACATGCTCGACTTGTCCCATCCCGCAGACGTCGGCGTCGGCGACGGAGCCGATGTCGCGGTCGGCGTCGGCGTACGCGTCACCGCCGGGCTCGACGTCGCCTTGGACTGCACACATTTCAGGTCAGCAGCCCCCGAAACCGAGCCCTCGGTCGCCTGGCCCGCGAGCACGATTCCCTGCTTGGTCGCCTTCCAGAACTTGACGCCAACCGGGACGGTGTAGCTGGCCGACACCGTGAGAGTGGCCGTTCCTGCGGCCTGCGTGGGGTTCGTGATGGTGGTGGAGTATTGCCCCTTCGCGTCCGTCGTCGTCGACAGTGCTTGCGTGCTGCCAAACCCCTGGATCGTCACCTGGATCGGAAAATTCGCGACCGGCACGTTGTTCGTGTCCGTGACCGTCGCCACGAAGGCTTGCGAGCTCTGCCCTGGTACCACCAGCGTCGCCGCTGACGGCGAAATCACGACTTGCTGCGGTACTACCGGCGCCGCAGTGCACTTCGACTTTGCCGCGGCGACGATCTGCGCCGCGCGCGCGGCCACCCCGGCGGGCGCCGAAGCGACGAACCCGTCGGTGAAGTACCAGACGGCGGCCTGCACGGCGGCCGCTTCATCGTCGTTGTTGGCCAAACGGGTGGGGATCCTGTTGGCCGTCGGATAGCCGTTGGCGAGGATCCAGGTGACCTCGCAGGGGTAGTCGGGCACCGACTGCGGCAGGGTGTCACCAACGGAGATGCCGGCGAAGATGTCCACGCAGTAGGCTTGCGTGGAGGGGCCGCCGTCGACGGAGACGTACAGCGTGCCAGCGAAGTGCTCGGTCTGAAGCAGGCCGCCGTTGACGTTTCCCTTGAGGGCGTCGAAGAGCCCTGGACCGGTACCCTTCAGCGTCGCGTCGGAGGCGTCTGCATGGCTGGCCGCGGCGAGGACGGCGAGGGTGGCGGCAGCAATCGCCATCGCGGCCCGAAGCACCGCGACGCTTCTCGCTCCTGGTTCCCTGCTCAGCCGCATCTCCCCTCCGGATCCGGGCCGTCCTGGTGACGGCACCTCGATCCAGAAGGTCGGCCCCGGGCGGGCGGGGCTTTAGGCGAGCCGGGAAGTCCCGACGCCAGCGGCGCGCCGGGGAGTGGGGATCAGCGGCAGGCGGGGTGCCCGTCGCAGTTCAGGTCTTCACAGTCGACGAGACCGTCGTCGTTGTCGTCGAGCCCGTTGTCGCAGGACTCTTCCGCCAGGCAGAACTTGGAGCAGCCGTCGCCGTCGGAACGATTCGCGTCGTCACACTGCTCACCGGCATCGACCTGCCCGTTCCCGCAGTTGATCACCTCGGCGCGGGTGGGCGCGCTCAGCCCGGCTCGCGCTTCGCGAACGGCCGGGCACAGCGTCAGCCATGCGCTCAGGGCGAGCGTGGTGCCGAACCAGAAGAGCTTGCGAGTCGTGTCGTCGTGCCGAATCATCACCGCCTCCGCATCTGCCGGCCCTTCGTGGGTCCGGCCAACCGGCCAGTCGCCTCGAGCGACCGCGCCTTGCGTACGGAGGCAAGCGCAACCCTCGTGCCGCGAGCGGCAGCGAGGCAAGCGAAAAAACTTCAACGAATTCGCGGGCCCTCGTCGTCATCGGGGTTCAAGTATCGTGCGTTGTCGCAAGAACCCGTCTCGCGTGCATGCAACTCCGCTCCGCTCGGGCGACGGCCTGATAGCCACCTGCAGTGCCAGATGGAGCGAAGTCCGCGGGAGAGAGCGCACAAGGCGCCCGGGAGCCTGCCCTAGGAGGCTCCAACGGGCGCCAACTCGACGAGGGAGGGACCGACAGCGCCCGCGGGCCGCGAACGGGTCGCGGCCCGCAGCGAATTCACTGTGGCCGACTGTTCTTCGAGGTCAGGCGCCAACCGCGGGTCGTACGATCCCAGTCCCCGTCCACCGAGTAGATGGATCCACCGACTCCGACCTGCACGTTCATCTGCGCCGAGGTGGCGGCGTCCAAGTCGCCGTAGGCCTCGAGCGTGACCACCCAAGCCGTACCATGGCGGCGCAGTGCAAAGCTGCGCATGCCACCCGCATCGCGGGCTGCGTGGTTGCGGTATCGGAAGGACGACCCTGAGGAGTTCGCAACCAGGGAACCTGCCGGGATCGAGGTCTCGAACAGGGTCGTGCCGTCGGGAAGGTAGACGCGCACCGAGGCGAGGTCGTCGGTCGGGTCGACCGGCGCCGGCGGGTCCACCTTTCCATAAGCCTTCAACCGGTCGAGGGCAGGCGCCGATCGCAGCAAGATTTCGGACGGATCTCGACAGATCGGGAACGTGCAGTCGTTGCGACAGTCGTCCTTGTCCGGCCCGGAGCAGCGGCCGTCGACGGTGTTGCCATCGTCGCACGACTCGGTGCCCTGGACGATCAGATCACCGCAGAAGTGGCAATCGGGAGAGCACAGGTTGCCGTTCACCCCGGCCGGAGAGCCCGGCGGATCACAAGTTTCGTCGATGCCGTCGATGATCCCGTTGCCGCAGGTATTCGCCTGCGCGCGAGCCGACTCCACACAGAGCGGGCTCAGCGACACGAGCGCGGCGGCGACCCCTGCCAGCGCGAACCGTGAGGCCAGAGAAAACTGACTCATTCTTCACTCCTCCGTACGGTATGGGGGCGATCCAGCGACGCGCGAGACCGGGAGACCGCCCGCGTGGGGTCGGCGGCGACGCGGGCGACGCGGCTCGACCGAGGCGGTTCATCGGTCCCCAAACGCGAATCTTGAGGCCCCAGGGAGAAACGACCAGCCGCGCGGAAACTCGGAGGAGATACGATGCGGGTTGCGCCCGTCGGGGGGTTCGGGGTAGCGCAGCGATCGAAGGTTACGTCGATGCCCCCCCCGACCAATGCCACGCACGGCGCCCGGCTCCGCCGTTCGCTGCTCTTCGTCCCCGGCGACGACGAGCGCAAGACCAACAAGGCACTGGGCGTCGGTGCCGACAGCCTGATCCTCGATCTCGAGGATGCCGTCGTGCCCGCGCACAAGATGCGCGCCCGTGAGATGGTCCGCGACGCTCTTCGCACGCTCGATTTTCGCGGGGCCGAGAAGCTCGTGCGCATCAACCCGCTCGAGACCGGGCTGGCGATGGAGGACATCGCCGTGACCATCGCCGGTCATCCCGACGGCTACGTGATCCCGAAGCTGCGCAGCGAGGACGACGTTCGAGCGATCGACCGTGCTCTCTCGAATTTTGAGATGATGGCCGGGCGCCCGACGGGCACCACCGTGCTCGTCCTGCTCGCCACCGAGACGCCCGAAGCCGTTCTCAACATCCGTCGGGTGGCTGCCGCGAGCACTCGCTCGGTAGGCATGATGTGGGCGAGCGAGGACCTCTCGAGTGCGCTCGGCGCGCGCCACAGCCGGCGGCCCGACGGCTCGATGCCCGACGTCTTCTCCTTTGCTCGCTCGGCATGTCTGCTCGCATCGGCGGCCAACGGACTCGAACCGCTGGACATGCCGTACTTCGACTTCCGCAATCCATCTGGTCTAGAGCGCGAGGCGCGCGAGGCCGCCGAGCAGGGCTTTACGGGCAAGGCCGCCATCCATCCCGATCAAGTACCGGTGATCAACCGCGTCTTCGTTCCCACGGCCGAGGAGGTCACCGAGGCGGAGGAGTTGGTCGCCGCCGCCAGCGAGGCGTTCGCGGCTGGCAAGGGTGCGTTCGTCTGGAAGGGCGCAATGGTCGACGCCCCACACGTCGGCCGCGCGCGCCGCATCGTCCTGCGCGCACAAGCCGCCCGAGATCGCGACGGTTGATCGGCCGATCGGGAGGGTTGCCATGCAAGACTCGGCCACGCGGGTGGTCACACGAACGTGCCCCCTCTGCGAGGCGAACTGCGGTCTCGAGCTGACGCTGCGCGATGACGTCGTCGTACGCGTACGCGGCGACGAGCAGGACGTCCTGAGCCACGGGTACATCTGCCCCAAGGGCCCCGCGGTACGCGATCTGCACGAAGATCCCGATCGCCTGCGCACGCCGCTGATCCGGGACGAACGAGCACCGAATGGGTTCCGCGAGGTCTCGTGGGACGAGGCCTTCGCCGAGATCGAGCGGCGCTTGACGCCGCTGCTGGCCACGCACGGCCGTGATGCGGTGGGCGTCTATCTCGGCAACCCGTCGGCCCACCACCTGGGCCTCCTGCTCTACGGTCGTGTCCTCCTGCGCGCGCTCGGCTCGCATCGCGTATTCTCGGCCAGCACGGTCGATCAGATGCCCAAGCAGGTGTCGGCGGGCCTGATGTTCGGGGCTGCCTTGACGATCCCGATCGCCGACGTCGACCGCACCGACTTCCTGTTGATCCTGGGTGCCAATCCGTTGGTGTCCAACGGCAGCCTGCTCACCGCGCCGAACATGAAGGCGCGCCTTCGTGCGATCCGCGCACGCGGTGGGAAGGTCGTCGTCGTCGATCCCCGGCGCACGCGTACCGCCGAGGAGGCCGACGAGCACTTGGCGATACGGCCAGGCACGGATGCGCTCTTCTTGTTCGCCCTCGCTCACGTGATCATCGACGAAGGGCTGGCTCGCCCGGGCCGCCTCGCCGATCTCGCCCGCGGCGAGGGCGAAGTGGCGGAGCTCGCCCGCACGTTCTCCCCCGAGGCCGTGGCGCGCGCCTGCGGAATCGCCGCCGATACGATCCGGCGCATCGCCCGCGCCCTCGCCGCATCACCCCGTGCCGCGGTCTACGGCCGCATCGGCACATGCGTCCAGGAATTCGGCACCCTGTCGAGCTGGCTCGTCGACGTGCTCAACTACTTGACTGGCAACCTCGACCGCGAGGGCGGCGCGATGTTCCCCGCGCCCGCCGCTGGCAGCCCGAACACCGCCGGCACCCCGGGCCGCGGTCGTGGGGTTCGCTTCGGACGGTTTGCCAGCTCGGTGCGCGGCCTCCCCGAAGTCTTCGGCGAAATCCCCGCGGCCTGCATCGCCGAGGAGATCACGTCGCCCAGCCAAGGACGCATGCGCGGCTTGATCACGGTCGCCGGGAACCCCGTGCTGAGCACACCGGACGGCGCAGGCCTGGCCCGGGCGCTCGGCTCTCTCGACCTCATGGTCTCGATCGACATCTACCGCAACGAGACCACGCGCCACGCGCACGTGGTGCTTCCCGGTCTCTCGCCGCTGGAGCAGTCGCACTATCCGGTGGCGTTCAGCTCCCTGTCGATCCGAAATTTTGCCAAGTACTCGGCCCCGGTCTTGCCTCCGGAGGGGCGCCCGGCGGAATGGGAGATCCTGCTGCGCCTGGCCGCCATCGCCGGCGGTCAGGGCGCCACCGCCGACCTCGGAGCACTCGACGACTTCGTCCTCGAGCAGCAGCTTGCCGCTGTCGTCAAGGACGGGAGCAGCCTTCACGGGCGCGACGTGGACGAGCTGCGCGCGGCGCTGGCGGAACGACGCGGGCCGGAGCGACTGCTCGACCTCATGCTGCAGGCCGGGCCCTACGGCGCTGAATTCGGGCAGCGTCCCGATGGCCTGTCGCTCGCCAAGCTGGAGGCGAACCCGCACGGGATCGACCTGGGTCCGCTACGCCCGCGTCTGCCAGAAGCGCTGCGCACACCATCGGGCAAGATCGAGCTGGCACCGCCAGCGCTGGTCTCCGACGTGGCCCGTCTGCGCAGCGCTCTCGAGCGTGAGTCGATCGTAGCCGCCGATTCGCGCTCACTGGTCTTGATCGGGCGTCGCGATCTGCGTTCGAACAACTCATGGATGCACAATGTCGCCCAGCTGGTGGCCGGCAAAGTGCGATGCACCGTCCAGGTGCATCCAGAAGACGCCGCGCGCCTGAGCTTGACGAATGATTCACGCGCGCGAGTCCGTTCACGCGTCGGCGAGATCGAGTTGCCCGTCGAGATCGTCGCTGGCATCCGCCCTGGCGTCGTCAGCATCCCGCACGGCTGGGGGCACGGCGGTGAGGGTGTCACCTTGTCGGTCGCGGCAGCCCATCCCGGCGCGAGCAGCAATGACCTGGCCGATCCGCAGCGGCTCGACCCTCTGTCTGGCAATGCAGTGCTGAGCGGAATCCCCGTGACGATCACCGCCGTCTAGCCCGCACCCTCGCGCGCATGCCCCTGCATCCGGCCGTGCCCGTCCTCGTCGCGGTCCTGGTCGTGATCGCGCTGCTGCGCCGCGGCGAGGAGCGCGTCGCGTTGCTCGCGATCGCGCTCGCTGCGACCGCCGCACTTTGGCCCACACTGGTCCGCTCGGATGGGATCCCCGGGCCCGCCTCACTCCTCGCCGCGCAAGCCCCTTGGCAGGATCTGCGCCGTCCGGGCGACCTCGCCAACCCGCAGATGCGCGACGTGGTCGTCCAGTTCCAGCCCTGGCTCCTCTTCCTACGCGACGAGCTCCGCGCCGGCAGACTCCCCTACTGGAACCCCTATCAGCTCGGTGGTGTCGCCTTCTGGTCGAACGGGCAGAGCGCACCGCTGTTCCC
>CAZNSL010000256.1:0-7517 GCA_964574975.1 uncultured Alcaligenaceae bacterium
GCCGCAACGACGTGGGCCGCGTTGCCCGATTCGGCACGGTGCAACTCGCCGACGTACTCTCGGTTGAGCGCTACAGCCACGTCATGCACCTGTGCAGTACCGTGACGGGCGAACTACTGCCGGCGCTGACGGCGTTCGACGCCTTGCGGTCGTGCCTGCCGGCCGGCACGCTGTCCGGTGCGCCGAAGGTGCGGGCGATGCAAATCATCGACGAGCTAGAGCCGCACCGCCGCGGCCCCTACGGCGGCGCGGTCGGCTATATCGACTTCAGCGGCAACATGGATACGTGCATCGCCCTGCGGACGCTGGTGCTGCAAGGCCAGACGGCGTACCTGCAAGCGGGGGCCGGCATCGTCGCCGACAGCGACCCGGCCGCGGAGTACCAGGAGACGCTAAACAAGGCGATGGGCCTACTGCGCGCGATCGAACTGGCGGAAACGCAGTTGTAATTGTCTTCGGTTCGCGGCGCTACGCAGAAGCGTCCGCCGTCGGAGGGTGTTCGATGATCCGTGAATTGGATTGTGTGACGCTCACCGAAGACCTACCGGAACATGGCTTGGCGCGAGGCGCGTTCGGCACGGCCGTGTACGATCGCGGCGGCGAGGCGTTCGAGGTGGAGTTTTGTGATTCGGACGGTCGCACCATCGCGGTCGTCACGGTCCGTGCGGACCACCTTCGTTTGGCCGACGCTGAGAAACCGGCGTCAGGGTAGTAGTTCCGCCACCTTGACCATCGACTTCGGTGCGGCCATCGGAGCGACGGCGTCGCCGGGGCCGTAGATGCTCAGGTCGGCGTAACTGTAGCCGAACAGCGCGGTCTCGTCGGGCACGGGTCGCCGGCGCACTTCGAGTTTTCGGCGCTTGACGTTGACGATCCAGTAGTCGCCGATGCCGGCCTTGGCGTACAGACTGGCCTTGGTGTTGCGATCGTAGCCAAGCGTGCCGACACTCACCTCGACGATGATCAACGCCGCTGTCGGGTGGCTTTTGTGATCGCGAATGTTCCCCGCAACGACGCACACGTCCGGGCACGGGACCGACATTTTGAGCAGGTTCAGCGGAGCCTGCGACCGCACGTAGGAACCGACGCCGAACGCCTGCCGCATTACGGTCTCGGCGAGTGCGATCACCGAGTAATGCAATTCCGTTTGGATCGCCATGTTAACGACCCTTCCCTCGATCAGCTCGACCCAAGCGACATCGGTCGTGCCGTCGCCCAGCGTCATCTTGTAGAATTCGCGCCGCGAAATGAGGCACTCGGTCGGTCGCACAGCCGGCATGCGTCACCCCCAAGGCTTATTTGCCGACCTCAGTATTCCCATTCCGCCGCCCGCCGGCAACGCCAGATTGGCCTACGCGCCGCCGTCGCGCGACGCTATCACGGCCCGGCCCCACGGAACGGGATTCGCCATGTCGCCGTGTCGCCGCGCCGGACTCACCTCGCTTGCCCTGCACGCGGCCGGCGTCGTCGCCCTCGTCGCCGCGGCAACGCCACGCGCCGTGCCCGTTGGCGTTGGCCCTACCCCCGACAGCCGCCCCGCCTGCGAGATCGGCGTTGTGACGCTCGACGAGACGCCGACGCCGGTGGCCGTCGCGCCGCAGCCATTGCCCGCGGTACCCGACGTGCCGCCGACGCCGCCCGTGCCGCAACCGGAGCCGATTCGGGCCGTAGCATACGCCGAGCCACCACCGCTGCCTGCCGCCAGGTGGACGTTGCCCGCAGAGCCTGCTGCGCCCGTAGTGCCTACGGTGCGCAATGCGCCAGCAGTGTCGCACGGGCACCAAGCCCCATTGCAACCGGTGGCGGCCGGGCCGCGGCGGATCGCGTTCTGCGGCATCGCGGCGACCGGATCGACGGTCGTCTACGTCATCGACCGCTCCGCGAGCATGGGCCTCGACGGCCGCTTCGACCGCGCCCGCCGGGCCGTCGCCGCCAGCCTGCGGCAACTGCCACCAGCCGCCCGCTTCCAGGTGATCGCCTACCACCGCACCGCGGCAATGTTATCGCAGGCGACGGGGCTGATCGCCGCGACACCGACAGCCGTCGAGGCGGCAATCGCGCACCTCGATTCGCTCGCGGCCGAGGGCGGCAACGGCCACCGGGCCGCGCTGTTGCTTGCGCTGTCTCTGCGGCCGGACGCGGTGTACTACTTGACCGACGACGACGAGTTGACGGCCGAGGACGTGCGCGAGGTGTCGCGGCTCAACCGCGGCAAAGCGTCGATCCACGCGCTGTGCCTGGTGCCGGCGCGCGGTGACTCGCCGCTGCGCCAGTTGGCGGCGGCCAACCGCGGCGTCTTCCAAGTCGTCGCGCCGTAGGAAGACGTTCACCACAGAGTCACAGAGGACACAGAGAAGACCGATCTGAGATTTCAGATCTGTCTTCTCTGTGACTCTGTGGTGAATCCTTCACGCCCCCACGCGACGCAGCGCGTCGCGCGCGTCCGGCGCGAGCGGGTGGCTCTCGTACGCCGTCACTTGTTCGTAGAACTTCGCCGCCCGCTTCGCGTCGCCGAGCCGCTCGTGTGCCTGGCCGAGCTTGTACAGCGTGTCGGCCCCGCTCTTGGAACTCTGCCGGTACTCCGCGAAGCACTGCACCGCCAGGTCCGGCCGCTCCAACTCCTTCAGGTACAGGTCGCCGAGTAGGCGGCACGTTAGGTAGTACGCTTCCTGGTCGTCGCCACCGAGTTTGTCCGGCTTCGGCGTCCGCACCGCCTCCAGCATCGTCACAGCCTCGTCGCGCTCGCCACGCCGCAACCGCGCCCGCGCCAGGGTCACCTTCGCTGCGATGCTGTCCGGCGTCAGGACGAGGGCCAACTCCGCGAGGTGCTGCGCCCAGTCGAGCAAATCGAGGTCGAGGTCGCGGGCGTCGAGCGTCTGCCGAGCCTTCTGCACGCAGTAGGCCGCGTCGAATGCCTGCCGCGCCGAATCCGGGGCGGCCCGCAATTGCTCCGGCGTCACCGAGTAGTAGTAGCGGTCGCGGCGGGCGAGCAGATCCTTGTCCTTGGCGTTGTAGAGCAGAGCCTGCGCCGTCGCACGCGCGGCGGCCAGGGCGTCGCCCTGCTTCTCGAACAGGTCGGCGAGCGTGCGGTACGTCTCGACGCCGCTACGCTCCCACAGCGTCAACGTCTGATAGTGCGACACCGCCGCGGGCCAATCCTCGCGGGCCACGGCGTCCTCGGCCAGCCGCCGCACCGTCGCAAAGAAGGTCGCGCGCTGGTCGTCGGCGAAGTTCTTTGGGCCGAAGGCGAGGCCGTCCCGCTTGCCGGCGTCGTAGGCCGCCCGCGCCATGTCGGCGTCGCCAGCCCGCTCGAATGCCTGGCCGATCGCCGCCGCGATGGACGGCGTGCGTTCCGGCAGGCCGCGCATGGCAACGCGCAAGAACTCGACGCCACGCCGCCAGCGAGCCGCGTCGGTGACGAGCGCCAGGCCGAGTTGCTCGACGTAGGCGTAGTCGAAGGTGCCGACCGGGCCGGCGTCGTACTCGGCCTCGGTCAGCTCGCTGTACAGGACTCGCTTGAGCGCCCACGCCGCCGAGTCGTCGGGCGACGCCGCCAATGTCCCTTCGGCCGCGGCGATGGCGTCGAGCCGGCGACCGGGCCGCTTCAACTGCGCATCGCCGACGCGGCGCTTCAACTCCGGATGCAGTAACAGCGCCAGTTGCCACGCCGGGAACGCGACGACTCGGCGCGAGGGGTCGTCAACCGGCCACGCGGCTGGGTCGAGCAGTTTCGCCAGCGCGGCCTCAGCGGCGTCGAAGTCCTTGGCGTGCGTCGCGGCGACGGCGCGCCAGTACAGCACCTGCGGCTCGCGGGTCGGCGATTGGCCTTCCACGAGGTCGAGCAGGTGGACGGCCTCGGCCCGCTGCTGTGGCGTCGGCGACTCGGCGAGGAGGTCGCAGGCCCGTTCCAGGCAGAGGTCGGGATCGACCATCTGCACGAGTTCCGAATCGGCGGCGATACGTCCGGCGTCGAGGTCGCGGTGCAGCTTCCACAGGGCATCGCGGGCTAGCCGGTTGGCCGGGTCGAGCTGCACCGCCCGCCGCAGTGCCGCCAGCGCCGGCCGGTGCCGGCCGAGCCGGGCGTAGCTCATGCCGCGCAGGGTGTGCTTGAACACCCGCAGCCCCGGCAGGACGTAGCGCGAGTAGCCGTAGTAGACGAGCGCCGGCACCGCGAGGGCCAGTAGCGGCATGGTGGCCGTCACGCGGATCAACCAGACACCGACGGCGAACGCGGCGCACCACGCCGCCACCTCGACTTCCGACTCCTCGGCCTCGCCGGCAAACGTCAGCAGGTAGAAGAACGGCAACCCCAGGAGCAGGAACGCGCCGAGGGTGCGACGACGGTCGGGGTCGTCGATCAAGCCGTAGTAATCGATCGACGCGATGGCGAGCGCGACCAGCGCGACGCCTGCGACGAGGGATGCGATCCGGCGGCGGTTCGCCCCCGGCACAGCTCGCAACTGCGCCAGGCCGACGCCGAGCAGTGCCCCGCCGCCGGCAGTAGCGGCGAGCAGCCGGCTGTCGGCGTTGGCCGGTCGTACCGCGATCGCCCCGGCCGCGAGGCCGAAGACGACTCCGGCGTAGACGAGCTTCGGACTTTCGAGCAACAGGAAGATGAGGAAGGTCAATGGCCGGCCAGCCGGGCGAACGCCCTCGCGCAGCTTGCCGACGGCTGCCGCGACCAGCGCGAGGGCAAGCCCACCGAGGACGAAACCGCCGACCGTGGCCGCCGCCCGGGCGTCGGGCGCGACCAGGGCCGCGTAGAGCAACAGGCCGAGGAAGACGCCCTTGAACAGGTATTCGGAGTGAGACCACCGCATGGAGGTGATGTTATCCGCCCGCTCCACGGGCGACCCGGTTAGCGGCCACTGCTCCGCGAAGTTGTGGCCACTGCCCCGCGGCGGGGTAAGGTAAATCCCTGGCACCGCGATCATACCCGTTCGCTCAACCGGTCTGGGGAATCCTCCATGAGTTGCCGCGTATCGATCCGCCTCGTCACCTTAACGGTCCTGTTGACTATCGCCTCGGCCGTCCCGGCCCAACCGATCCCCTGGGGCAACCTCAACGGCAACCCGCAGCACACGGGCGCGGCACCCGTCCCGTCGCGTGTCCTCGACGGCATCCGCTGGCAGATGCCCGTCGACCTCAACCCACAGTACAGCGGCAGCAGCCTGCTCATCCACTACGGCTCGCCGCTGATGACCAACGCCAACACGGTCGTCGTGCCGGTCAAGACCGGAGCGACCGATGGCTTCCGCGTCGAGGGCCGGGCCGGTGCCAACGGCTCGCTGCTGTGGACGCAAAACACCGACTACCTCCTACCCACGCCGCACGGCTGGACGCCGAGCTACGGGCCGACCATCGCCCCGGGCGGCACACTCTACTTCCCCGGCGTCGGCGGCACCGTCTACAGTCGCTCCAACCTCGACGCGGCCGGCTCGGTCACGCCGACGCAGCGCGCCTTCTACGGCATCGGCAACTACCAGGGCAACCCGACCGCCTACCAGCAGAACGTCTTCATCAACACGCCGATCACCTCCGACGCGGCCGGCAACGTCTACTTCGGCTACCAGGTGATGAATTCGGCGGCCGTGGGTGGCCTCCAGAGCGGCCTGGCCCGCATCGACGCGGCCGGCAATGGGACGTTCGTCCCCGCCGCCAGCCTGGCACCGACCGGCGATACCTCCATCCGCAAGCTCCCGAACGCCAGCGCCCCGGCCATCAGTCCCGACGGCAGCAAGGTCTACTTCGCCATCACCAGTTCCACCGGGACTGGCTCCGGCAACGGCTACCTCGTGGCCCTCAACACCGCGAATATGAGCCTGGCCGGCCGGGTCGACCTGGTCGACCCGCGGAGCGGCGGCAACCGCGCCCGCATCAGCGAAAGCGGTTCGGCCTCGCCGACGGTCGGGCCGGACGGCACGGTCTTTTTCGGCGTGTTGGAGAACCCGTTCACGTCGGCCCGCGGCTGGATGATGCAGTACAACGCCACCCTGAACCAGTCGGGCACGCCGGCGGCGTTCGGCTGGGACTCGACGCCCTCGATCGTACCGCGGTCGATGGTGCCGTCGTACCAGGGCACGTCGCAGTACCTGTTGTTCACCAAGTACAACAACTACGCCGGCGCGGGCGGCGACGGGGTCAACAAGATCGCCGTCCTCGACCCGAACGACACGCAAGTCGATCCGCGCACCGGCGCGACGGTGATGAAGGAGATTTTGACGGTCGCCGGCCTGACGCCGGACCCCGATTTCATCCAGACGCACCCGAACGCCGTGCGCGAGTGGTGCATCAACTCCGCCGCGGTCGACGCGTTCACCAACAGCATCCTGGTCAACAGCGAGGACGGCAAAGCCTACCGCTGGGACCTGACGACGAACCTGCTGACGCAACCCGTTGTACTAACGCCGGGCCTCGGCGAAGCGTACACGCCGACAGTGGTCGGCCCGGACGGCACGGTCTACGCCATCAACAACGCGACGCTGTTCGCCCTGGGCCTGGTGCCGGTCCCGGAACCGTCGGCGCTCGTGCTGGCTGGTGTGGCCGTCGCCGGCATCGCGATCCGTCGCCGCCGGCCATAATTGAGCCCGACGCGCCAGCGAGGGATGTCCTACCCTCGCTGGCGCGTCGGGCTCAATCACGTTACTCCTTCTTTTCCGGCCGGTCGAGTTTGTCCACGCGCTCCAGGAGTGTCGCGTTCGCCTTGCGGACTTTCTCCAACTCCTCCTTGAGCCGCGTCAGTTCCAGCGGCACCGGGGCATTCTTGCGAATCTCCTCGGCCGCTCGCTTCGCCGCCTCCTGCACCCGCAGGTCCGGGTCGTGCCGGGCGATTGCCTCCAGGGCCGGCAGCGACGGGGCGGCCGTGCGGCCGAGGTTGCGCAAGGTACTGGCGGCCGCCTGCCGCACCTGCCGGCCCTCCGTCTCCAGGTAACCCGTCACCAATTTGACGACTTGCTTCTGCTGTTCCTCGGTCGGGTTGCCTGTGCGGACCAACTCGCCTAGCGCCGCCAGCGCAGCCCCACGGCAGCGGGCCGGCTTGCCCTTGCCCGACCACAGCACCAGCGTGTCGAGCGAACTCCAGTCCTGCGTTGCGCCGAGCGCCCGCAGGGCGGCCGAGCGCGTCGAGTGATTGCGCGACTCCTTGGCCAGGTACGGCATCACGACCGCGACGGCGTCGGCCGGTTGCAGTTTCGCATACGTCTCGACGAGTTGCGCCTCGACGCCGTAGCTGCTGTCGCCGTCCTTCATTTTGTCGCGGACGGCTTTGATGGCGGCTTCGTCCTTGCGGAACTTGCCGAGCTCGTTCGCGCACGCCGACCGCACCCGCGCTTCCGGCAGCGCCAGACCCTTGACGAGCGCATCGCGGGCCGCGTCGCCGCCGATCGTGCCGAGGGCCGACGCGATCTCGCGCTGCACGCCGAAGAACGGCTCCTCGAACAGCGCCTTCGCCAGCGCGTCGCGGTCGCCGGGCAGCTTCGTCTTGCCGAAGTATTGGACGGCCCGCAGCCGCGACGCGA
>CAZNSL010000257.1:0-7513 GCA_964574975.1 uncultured Alcaligenaceae bacterium
TCCAACCAGATTAGCCCCGGAGGGGCGACAGAATCTGTCGCCCCTCCGGGGCTTCCGCCGTTCGTACCGGGGACCAGGGGCTGACGCCCCTGGCTACCGACGACCGCCCCTCCGGGGCTAAAGCACGCGGAATGCCCATACCACTCACCACTCACCACTCACCACTACAATGCCCGCATGGCCCGCTGCGATGAAGGCTACCGCTGCGAGGTGTGCGGCGAGGACGTGGAGGAGATCACCGACTCCGACCTGTACCTGCGCTACGTACTCGGCGAGGTGCCACTGTACGAACTCCAGCGCAGCCGCGAACGGCACCTGCGCTGCAACCCCGCTTTGGCACAGTACGTCGTCGACGAGCGCTTCCCGCCCGTCGCGTGCCCGGGGCCGTTCGCCAAGGAACACTTCGACACCGCGTTCGTCGACGGAGAAGAAGAACGCGTCAGCGCCGGCTGGCGGCGACTTCAGGAGTTGCCGGCGCTCGAGCTGCCGATCGACGAATATCCGATGGGCCGTTGATCGAGGAAGTTGCTCGCGGTATTCTTCGGAAACGCGGGTGACGCCGCGAGCCGAGTCTGCGAGGCAAGCGATTCTGGCGCTCGCCTCGCAGACTCGGCTCGCAGCGTCATTAACGCTGCCGCGAACCGAGGTTCGTGTGCTACCGCAACGACCCGTCGCGCGGGGCGATGCCGCCATCGACGCGTGACGGCGTCAGGTGCGACGGCTGGTCGTTCATCCAGATGCGCCGCCAGTCCTGACCGGCCTGGCGCAGGTCTTCGGACTGGTTGACCAGCACGTCGAGGCGCTGGTGCGGGTCGCTCGGATATTGGTTCAGGATGCAGCCAGCGTTCCCCAGGCCTAAGGCCGCCACCGCCGCGAGAAGAAGCGAACGCCGCATTGTCGGCCTCCCTGCCGTTCGGGACCGTTCGGACGTTCGAGCCGGGCGGTCCCCATGCGGCCGACCTGGCCGCCACGCCGCACGACCGGACGCATCCGATCATGCCTGTTATCGACCGGCGCGGTCTGCACCTTGAGCAAAATCGCTACGACCGTCAGGCCGGCGATCCGGCGGCCGAGGCGGGGACGGCTCCGGCAGTAGACGTAGTCTCCTCGTCGTCGTCCTCGTCCGATGGCCCACGACTGCGCGGCCGATCCGGCACTTTGGCCTCAATGCGAACGCGCTCCTCCATCTCCTTGCCGGGCTGGAAGGTGACGACGTTTTTCGGCTCGACCTCGACCTTAGCCCCGGTCCGTGGGTTGCGGGCCTTGCGCGCCTTGCGCCGTTTGACCTCGAAGACGCCGAAATTGCGCAGCTCGATCCGCCCCTCGGTGATGAGCGTGTCGATGATGGCATCGAACGTCCATTGGACGATTTCCTTGGTCTTGAGCTGCGTCAGATTAGCACGCTCCGATATCTGCTTGACGATCTCTTTCTTGGTCACGTCGGTTCTCCCCCGTGGCCCAGGGCGCAGGGTCGTCACCACCTCGCGAGTGGGTGTAAGTGTAAAAACACCAATGGGTAGAGTCAAGGAGATTCTGGAGACATCCCAGCGCAACGTGCGACCGAACCGGCTTGACGTTGTCGCCACCGCGCGGCCGAATCAACGCTCGAACATTTGCTGAAACGAACGATGTATTAGCCGTGCGATGCCGTCATCGCAACAACAGCCAAAGCAGCTTCGCCTGGAGTCGCAGGCCTTCCGACGCTAACGATCCGAAACGACGATCATCCAATTGCCGTGGGCGGGACTCGAACCCGCACGGGGGTTACCCCCCAGGAGATTTTAAGTCTCCGGCGTCTGCCATTCCGCCACCACGGCCCGCGCCCGACGGACGGCCGCCATCTGGCGGCGGTTCGCGCCACAGCGTCAGCGCTCGTCTCGATACCACTCGGCGGCCACCGCAGCCGCAGCGTCGCGCACCTCGCTCCGAATCGGTGGGTCGTTCGTCAGCCACTTCCGAGCTGCGGCGACATCGGGGACAGTCCGGGACAGGAAGCGCAAGACTTGGATCGCACCACGGCGCGCGGCGCGCTCCGGCGACTCGGGGCGAGCGTCCCACAACCGCAGGCTGCCGGCACCGACCGCGGCCAGCCAATGGCCGTCTGGCGAGAACGTTAGCCCCTCGCCCCCGGGCAGCGACAGCACCTCTTGTCCCGTTGCCGTGTCCCACACCCGCGCGGTCAAGTCGTACCCCCGACCGGCCGAGGCCAGCCGCCGCCCGGTCGGGTCGAACGCCAGTCCCGTCACCTCGTAGGTGTGGCCGCGCAGGACGTGCAGCGCGGCCCCAGACGGCAGATCCCACAGCCGCACCGTCCGGTCCTGACTGCCCGTCGCCACGGAACGGCAGCCCGGCCCAAAGGCCACCGAATTCACCTGCTCGGTGTGCCCGGCCAACTCGGCCACCCGCTCGCCGTCCAGCCGTTCGACGCGAACGATGCGGCCGGTGGACACAGCCACCAGCGTCTCGCCGTCGGCACCCGCGGCGACGGCCCGGATCAGACGAGAATCTTCCGATTCGGCACGGACGACCTTCGGCGGAGTGGTCCCGTCCCACACGACGATCTTCCGATCCGAAAACGCGGCGATCCGACCGTCGGGCAGGTACGCCAGATTCAAGTCGTTGCGTTCGTCCAGCACCGTTTCAGCGACCGGCCGGCCGGTCGCCGTGTCGAACAGTTGCATCGTCCGGTTGCGGTCGATGACGACCATTCGGCTACCATCGCTCGAGGCCGCGACAGTGAGCGGAAACTCGTGCAGTCCCTGGAACTGCACGAGCGGACGACCGCTCTCCGCGTCCCACGCCGTAAGCCACGGACGAGTCTTCTCGCCGTCGCCCACGCTGAAGCCGCCCGTGACGATCCGACCACCCGGCAGGTGAGCGACCACCCGTACTTCCGACTGCCGCGGCGGGAGGAACGTCGGCTCAGGCCACGGGTGAGCGTCCCAGGTCTTCGCGGTCCCGTCGTCGCTGGCCGTCGCCAGGCACCGACCGTCGCGGGTCAATGCCATCGCGTTAATCGGCCCGCCGTGCCCCTGGGTCATCGCCAACTCGTCGCCCGTTTCGATGTCCCAGAACCGCAGGGCCGAGTCGTCGCTGGCGGTGACCACGGATTTGCCGTCCAGGCTCACGCCCAGGGCCAGGACCCGTCCGAACCGTCCGGCGAATTGCTTGGATTGCTCCTTCGCCGCCCAGTCCCACTCGGTCAGGATGCCCTCACGGCTCAAGTCGGGCTGAAGTGGGTCGCGCAGCCCGCCGGCGGCGTAGAGGCGTTTGCCGTCCGGGCTAAAGCCGACGCCGTGGACCCGCGCGTTGGGGACCGGGAGCCAGGACGGCGCGCCGCCGTCGGCCGGCCATACCCGCGCGCCGACATCGAACCCGGCCGCCAACGCACCATCGGCCGAGAACGCCACGCTGGCCGCGTTGCCGTCGGCGTCTGCGGGCAGAGGCAAGGCCACGCCAGTACGGGCATCCCACAGTCGCACGCCCTCGGCGGAAGCTGTCGCTAGCCGCGCGCCGTCGGGGCTGGCCGCCAGGGCGTGCAACTCGTCGACCGGGGCTGGCGGCGCGCGGAACACCGTCCGCCGGCCGGCCAGGTCCCAGACGAACAATTCGACCGCGTTGATTGCGACACCGCCTTCCTTGATGACGATGGCTGAGGCGCTGGCGAGCCGCCCGCCCGGTAGGTAGGCGACGCCGACGACCGGTCCCGTATGGCCGTCGAGCTTGGCGCGGAGCGCGCCGCCCGCGGCCGACCACAGGCGGACGGTGCCATCCTTGCCGCCGGTGGCCAGTTCGCGGCTGTCGGGCGAGTAGGCGACGCTTTCGACGGGGCCATCGTGTCCCTTGCAAGCGGCCAGGTCGGCGTGGGCCTTGCGGTCCCAGTAGTGCCACTCGAACCCGCGCAGGTCGATCCCCGTCCGTTCGGGAGTCTGGTTGTCGAGCATGTCGCGCAGGCGGGCCATCTGGAGGTCCTGCCACGCCCGCTGCGCGAGGTTCATCTGGGCGACGTACAAGTTGCGCTTGGCCCGGCCGCTCTCGGTTTTCGCCTCCGCAGCATTCTTCTCGGCGTTGCCCCGCTGGACGTCGGCCTTGTGCGCCAACACTGCCGACACCACCGTGCCGGCGACCAGCAGGACCGCCACCGCACCGGTCAGCGACGCGACCACGGGATTGCGACGACACCAGCGGTAGGCGCGACCGACTGGCCCGACCGGGCGGGCCAGGATCGGCTCGCGCTTCTGGAAGCGTGCTAGGTCCTCGGCCAACGCCTCGGCGCTCGAGTAGCGCTTGGCCTTGTCTTTCTCCAGACACTTGAGCGTGATGGTCTCCAGGTCTTCGGGGACGCGCGATTGTAGCCGCCGCGGTGGTACCGGTTCCTCGTTGATGACCTGCATCACCGTGTCGATCGCGGTGGCGGCCCGGAACGGCGGGCGGCCGGTCAATAGCTCGTAGAGGATCGTGCCGAGTGCGTACACGTCGGCCAGGGGCGTCACGTCGTGAATGTGGCCGCTGGCTTGCTCCGGGGCCATGTAGCTCGGCGTACCGAGGACTGCGCCCGTCTTCGTCTGGCTCGACTCGTCGAGCCGTTTGGCCAGCCCGAAGTCGGCGATCTTCAGCCCGGTCGCCAGCGGCACCTCAGTCACCGACTCGCCCCACTCGCCGGAACGCAGGTTGGCCGACTCGAGCAGCTTGCCGGTGCGCACGTCGCACTCGCCAGTGACCAGCACGTTGGCCGGCTTCAAGTCGCGGTGAACGATGCCGTGTTCGTGCGCGTAGTGCATGGCGTGGGCGAGCGTCTCGATGATGCGGGCCGCCTCGTCGCTCGGCAACGGCGTCCCATCGAGGTGGCCGGAGAGCGGCCCGCCAGCGCAGAACTCCAGCGAGAAGTACGGCAGGCCGTCGGACTCGCCGATGTCGTAAATCTGGACGATGTTCGGGTGCTTCAGCCGGGCGACTGCCTCGGCCTCGGCGCGGAATCGCTTCAGCGCCTGCCGGCTGGCGTGGGTGCCGGCCAGGATCATCTTGAGTGCGACGACCCGGTTCAACCCACGCTGCTTCGCTTTGTAGACGACACCGACAGCCCCGCGGCCGAGTTCGCCGAGGATTTCGTACCCGGCGACGAACGCCTGCCCGTTGCCCTGGTCCAGCACGTCATCCGCGCCGGGCCAGGTCAACAGAGCCGACTTGATCTTCGACAGCGCCGCTCGCCGCGTCGGCTGCGAGGCCGTGTCGGCATTCGACGACCGCGGGATGGGGACTTCAGGTGTCGCCCCCGGTCCCAGGTCGGACGGGTCCGGGCCGTCGAGCGGCTCGGCGTATTCCGTCACCACCGTCCGATCGTCGACAACCGCGTCCGGGTCCTCGATATTGGTGAGTCCGGAGCCGTCGTCGGGTAACGAGACGATCGTCCGCTCGTGATCCTTAGCGGAATCGGTCGGAGCGTCGCCATCGACATCGACGACGGTACCGTCGCCGAGGACCGCGTGGAGCAGGAATTGTCGGCGGAGTTGCGCCTCGAACTGTGGGAAGCGCAGGACGAACTGCTCCGGGTCCGGCCGGTCGCCGTACTCCTCGCAGAGCAGAAACTCGGCGTACACGATGTCGAGCAGGACTTCGGGGTCATCGCCGAGGTGGGGTGCCCAGCGCAGGTAGTCCTCGGCACGGACGCGCTGGCCCTTCTGCCAGCACAGCCGTTGGTCGGCCCGAACCTTGCGCGCCGCCTCCTCGCCGGTGCCGAAGCTCGACACGGTGCGACCGGAGGGCACCACAGCGTCCGTAAAGGTCCGCTGGCTGGGCGTACTCATGGACACCTCAAAACTGACGATCCCCCTACAGATTAACTCACTGCCCGGGTCCGTCCAGTCGAACCGGTCGATCAGCCTACCCCACCGACGCCAAGGGCCCGGGCAAATGCCACCCCGCCCGCTCCTTCGCGCAGCTTCAGTTGCACCGTCCCACCGCTGGGGTTGTACTTGCGGAAGCGCAGCGGGTTCGCCCGGTCGCGCAAGAGCAGCCCCGTCACGGCCCCCACCAAAATGCCGATCGGCAGTGCGAAGATCAGTCCCATCAGCGCTGCTCTCCCAAAGGCTGGCAAGCCGACCAGGACGAGTAGAACGACGGGTGCTAGTCCCGCGGCAAGCCCCCACACGACGGCCTTGAGCCGTCCGCGGTTGCGGTCGGTCTGACACGGCGGGCAGAGAGGTACGGCGATCGTGTGCCCTTTATTCGAGCCGAGCGGCACGTCGATGGCGGCTTGCGTCGGCACACCGCAACCGGCGCAGACCGGCGGGAACGGCAACTGCGTCAGCCGGACGCGCAGCCAGCCGCCGCCCTCGTCGACGGCGACCGGCGTGCGCGGCTGCACGGCCGCAGGGCCGACGACGGCAACCGGCCCTTCGCCGAGGACGCTGCCGACGTGGAGGAACAGTTCGGCGAGATCGGCGGCACGGACCTCGAAAACGTCGAAGAGTGTGGCCTGGGCATCGTCGTGCGCGGCGAGCGGCTTACCGCGCAGGTCGCCAGCTACGAGCGCCGCGACTTCGCCGCCGCGCAGGCCGGCGGCAACCGGCACCCGTCCGTCGATGGGCAACAAGACCGTGTTGTGGTCGGGCTTGTACGGCGAGCCGGGAGCCTGGAAGACCGCCCACGGGCAGAAGACGGTGCGACCGCGATAGAGCAATTGCACGCCGGCCGCGCCGAGGATTGCCGCCCCGCCGCGCAGCCAGCGCATCAGGAGCGCGGTCGAAAACGCCGACGTAACGACGATGGCGAGGAAGCCGATCAGCAGGTCGTCCACTTCGACCGGTTTCGCCCTCGGCCGGTCCGCGCGAGTTGCGAGGGTGACGATGAGGACGATGACGCCCGCAAGGAGACCGAGGACCGTCGAGACGACGAGCGCCCGCCGCGGGCCGATGAGGACTTCCTGCACGGTGAGGTAGCCGCGCGGATCGGCGCGGAGGGATTCGAGATCTGGCAGGTGCTTGGCGAGCGGCTTCTGGAGATTGCGGTCGGCCGCGAGGATCGCTTCGATCAACAGGATCAGGCCGTGTTCCATCGTCAGTCGTTTCCTAGACTGTGAGCCGTGACTGTCAGCCGCTATTTTGCCACCTGCGCTCGCGGTTTGGAACCGATCCTTGCCGCCGAACTGGCCGACCTCGCCGCAGCGGACATTGCCCCCGGCCGCGGCGGCGTCGGCTTCGCCGGTGGCCGCGACCTGCTCTACCGCGCCAACCTCTGGCTGCGCACGGCCGTCCGCATCCTCAGGCCAGTCCTCGACGCCGAGGTCAATTCCTACGACTCGTTGTACGAGGCGGTGCGCACGGTCGACTGGTCGGCCACGATGACGCCGGACCACACGCTCGCCGTGGACTGCAACGTCCGCGACTCGGCGCTGACGCACTCGCAGTACGCGGCCCGCCGGGTCAAGGACGCCATCTGCGACCAGTTCCGCGAGAAGTGCGGGCGCCGGCCAATCGTCGACCCCGAGACGCAGATGATCGGCCTCAACCTGCAC